>CAITIF010000809.1 GCA_903892365.1 uncultured Pirellula sp.
CTTGGCGATACCGAATTAGAAGATCGCGAAGGAAAAAGCTGTACAACAGTTCTCGCGACCGCCAAACGTCCCGCAGTTGGCCAAAGCCAAACACATCAGTCGGCCCAAAATACTGCATGGGTGGTACGGATTTTGAGTCGCTAGACATTCCGAAAAACTACATTCGTTCAACAGTCCCAATACCTAGCAACTCAAGACCCTTCTTGAGCGTCAATCCGGTAAGTTCCGTTAATCTTAGTCGAGCAAGCACGACATCGGGCGAATCCGCCTTAAGAACAGGGCATTGTTCATAGAAGCTGGAGAACAGTTTTGCCGTCTCGAACAGATATTCCGTCACCATGTTCGGCAAATAGTCACTCATCGACTGGCTCAGCATGTCCTCGAAACGCAAAAGCTGAAGCCCCAAAGCCAACTCCGGTCCCTCGACCAAGGCCAATTTCTTGGCCCCCAAGTCAGCTTGGGCGATCCCTTCGGCAAGTGCTTTGCGAAGGATGCTGCGAGTTCTCGCGTAAGAATACTGGATGTAAGCAGCCGTGTTCCCTTCCATAAGAACCATCTTGTTCATATCGAAAACATAATTGCTTGTTCTGTTGTGGCTCAGGTCGGCATACTTGATGGCTCCAATGCCAACGGTTTCAGCAATGTTCTTTCGGTCTTCTTCGGAAAATTCGGCTCCGGATCGGTTCAGACGTTCAGGGTCGCATACCACCTGCATGGCTCGTTCCACCGCTTCATCCAGCAACGATTCCAACCCGACGATGGTGCCAGATCTGGTTTTGAAGGGCTTGCCGTCATCACCCAATACGGTTCCAAAACTGACATGTTTGAGTTCGGTATGTGTTAGGCCAATTTTGCGCAAGACATCAAATAGTTTTTGAAAGTGCTCGCTTTGGCGATGGTCGACTACGTACAACGAAACATCAGGAGCGAATTCACGTTCTCGAAAAACCGCCGTTGCGATATCGGTGGTCGCGTAGAGAAACGCTCCGTCTTGCTTCCGTACAATCATAGGCGCTTCGTATCCATCGAGAAATACGCAGATAGCCCCATCGCTTTGAACGGCCATTGAACGAGCAAGCAAGTCCTCTACCACCATCGGAAGCAGATCATGGTAATAGCTCTCGCCGTACTCGTAATCGAACTGCACATTCAATCGGCGGTAAACGTTATGAATCTCTGCCTTGCAGCTTGGCAAGAACGCTTCCCACAACTTGATGTTCTCGGAATCACCTTCATGCAGCTTTGACGTTTCTTTAAGAACTCGCTGTCCGAGATCGGGATGAGCTTTGCAGCGCTCCAGCAAATCTAAGTCATGGGTCGCAGCTTCGATAGCTGCAAGAGCTTGGGTTCGCTGCTGCTGCAGATCCAGCCATTGCTGATGAGCGCTGGCTGCTTCTTTCGCAAGCTTTTTGTCTTTGGGTGCATCAGTAGCCTTTTGCTTCGAATCAGTCGCCTTTTGTTCTGCTTTGAGAATGTTCGCTTCCAGCTTGGGAACATTAGAAACCGTATCTTGATAGCTGATGGTTTGCTGAATCAGCCGATACAGTCGGCCAAGTTCAGCGACCGGCGCTTTGTCGAAAGCTTCTTGGTTCCGAAAGTGCTTGTATCCATAAATGATCATCCCAAACTGAGTGCCCCAGTCACCCAAGTGATTGTCTGAGTGAACTCGATGCCCAAGGAAGCGCAGAATCTTGTTGATCGCGTCTCCGATGACGGTAGAACGCACATGCCCCACGTGCATCGGCTTGGCGACGTTCGGCGAAGAAAAGTCAACCACGTATGTCTTAGGGGTTGCAGCCAAGCTCACTGCAAGGCGATCTGGATCGGAGAGTGCTTCGGAGAGACGATCGCTGAGCCATTCCGGAGATAGCCTTAGATTGACATACCCTTGACCCGCAATCGTGACCGACGAGCAAATATCGCCGAGCTTCACTCCCGCAACCAGCTCCTCGGCGATCGCTAGGGGTGGCTTGCCCAACTTTTTTTGAAGAGGCATCGCCACATTGGCTTGGTAATCCGCTAAATGAGTTTCACGCGACGGTACAATCCGTTCTAGTGTCGAGGACAATAAAGCGGGATCGTCGATCCAAGTTGCGAGAACATCTGCAAATCTGGAACGGATCAGAGAAAGAACTTGCATGCTTACAGTCGGCAGTTGTTGATAGAAGTTTCAAGAATGGCCAGCGCCCCAAGCAGCTCCAGCTTTTCCATGATTGGGATAATGTCGCTTCGCTTTACCATCGCACGTACGGCGCACCAGGAGTTGTTCTCCAGGCTAGTCACGGTTGGGGATGTGAAACCTGGCGTAATGGCTTCTGCCGCAGCAAGTTTGTCGCGAGGAATATTGTATTCTAGTAAAGAATAATCGCGGGCAATCACCACCCCTTCCAGTCGTCGAACGATTCGGTCTGCGGTTGCACTGTCACGGCAATTGGGGCTTTGGATTAGCACCGTCTCGTACTGACCAATCTCCGTTAAAATTCGAAGCTGATTCGCGGCGAGTGTGCTGCCTGTTTCGACCAAATCGACAATGGCGTCAGCGACCCCTAACGAGATCATGACTTCGACCGAGCCATTCAATTTTACTAGATGCACCGGGGCATCGTGTTGCTTTAAGTAACGTTCGGTGGTGTTCGGAAAACTCGTCGCAACCCGTTTCCCCTTGAGTTCGCTTGGGTCTTGAATGTTGCCGGTGGTGGGGACACAAATAGCCAAGCGACATCGACCGACGCCCAACTTCATTCGCACCACCACGTCTGCCCCGGCCTCTTCGATCAAATCACTTCCTGTGATTCCAAGATCGATCGCACCTTCGGCGCATAACGTAGGGATGTCATCCGTCCGCAAGAAAGTGATTTCGGCAGGAATACTGCTGACTCGGGCAAACAAGGATCGGTCTTGGCGACGAAAATTTAGCCCAGCCTGTATCAGCAAGTCGGTAGCCAGTTCACTTAATCGCCCTTTGCTGGGAATTCCGATACGTAGATGATTCAATTCTGCACTCACGAAACCGTTTCCTGTCCTCGACGACGTTTTTCTTCTAAGCCCGAGACACCTTCGCGAAGTTCTAGTTCGCGCCGGACATCATCGACAACAATACCTCGACTAGCTAACAGCACCCACAAGTGGAAGACAACATCGGCCGCTTCCCGAATGGTATGTTCGCGACCAGGTTCGCCGGATTCGGCTGCCGCTTCAATCACTTCGTTGGATTCTTCTAGGAGCTTTTCGCCCATTTTCGGGATTCCTCCCTGAAGAAGTTTGGTGGTGTACGACCCCTCGGGAAGCGATGCAACCCGTTGATGCAGTTCCAGCATGAGTCGATCTAGAACGTCGTTAGGCATGGAGAGAGACGAAAAAGGGGTTTGAATTAAGCAACGCTTCTGGAAACGAACCATCATAGTTGCCCCACCGATTTCTGTCGATTGCTAAGATCGTCCGGCTACCATCTTGCCTCATGATCCAAAGATGCGCCTATTATTTTCAGCCATCGAATGGCAATTGGTGACTTGCGTCGCTCGGCACCAGCGATGCGTCGCGTCCGATAATAGTGATCCTGAGGCGCCAGCCGAGTTCTTTTCTATTGCAAAAATCGGCTAGCGCCTCAGGCTCATGGAAACGAAAAACGACTTTTGTTGGGCGCGTCCGATACGATTTTGTAAAACACAGAAGCACAGAGTTCACAGAGGGACGGCCGGTCTGCACGAATCTTATCTCTGTGTTCTCTGTGCCTCGGTGTTTCCAAAATTCCCAATCGCGACGGAGGGCACAAGGCCCACCTTCGCGATGCACTAATCCTCGAAGGAAACAATATCGGAATTACCCTTCGTTCCCATCGCGCTCCAAACGTTTGCAGAAATTGATTCACCTATGGTTTGTACATGTCCATCTGCGAATACCGCCTGGACGAGACCTGCATGCCGGGACGCAAACCCAAGTTCAATGTCCTCAACAAACACCTGAGGCACCTTCTTATAAGAATTGATTGGAATTGCGGACGAACCCAAGCATTCCGACATTTCGTTGCTCGCAACCCCTGGAGAGCCGGTATGCCAATGGTCAATGAGCTGAAAAATTCCAGTATGATCTGGACCTGACATGCTTGGCAAAAACAAAGCTTCCGAGATCAACAAGGTTTGAGAAAGACCATCAAAGATATCCCGATGTTTTGTCCGGCTATTCACGTACATGATGCCATTTTGATGAGGCTCACCGATCAACGTGCCCGAGCCAGTTTCGTTGCGGATAGTACCTGAAGCACAGGCAAGGTACGTGCTTGTGGCCCGCCCTTCAACCACTTGGTTGTAGTATCGAGGTCCCGCGGAGGAAGGGCAAAGGTAGATCGAGTGGCTGGTTTTGATTGCCGTAATATTGGGCTCGAATTGATCCCAGCGTTGATCTGGATCCAGAGCCGATGCAAGGTTGCCTTGCTCCAGGTAAGTCAGAATTTGACCGCTCCAGAATAACTTGTGAATTTCTTCTAGTTTACTCGATTGGCGAGCACCCGCTGGATAGCATCCTGCCGCGTCCGCGTTCATCATGCAGGCAAGCCCCATCTGCTTCAGATTGTTCGCGCATTGAAGCCTACGCGCAGCTTCTCGAGCCGCCTGAACCGCAGGCAACAGCAGACCAATCAGAGTGCCGATAATGGCAATCACGACAAGCAGTTCTACCAAAGTGAACGCATGCCGATCGTTCCGTTGAAATTTCAGAGGTGCGATAGACGACTGTGCATAGATTTTCATTTGTCGCCTCTGCCGTAGAAAAACTACCCACGTTCTGCCATTCGCTTTGACGCCAGAACAGGTATCGTTGATCCACTCGCCGACCAACTTATACGCCGACCAACAAACACTAGGAACACTTCCCGCATCCGTTTTCCACACTCTTAGTATAAGCTCATTTTAATGCTTACAGAAGCCAATTGCAGGCCGCCACGAGCGATTTCCACGTCCGTGCATTTTTCACCCCCGTTCTCACGTTACCGTGATTCAAGTCGGTCCGCACCCTGCGAATTGTTGGGCGATAGTGCTACAATACAACCACTCGACTTTCGATTCCCGATTCCGTCTAAACTAGTTTCTGCATTTGGAAAATCATGGTAGGTCTAGTCGTTGCACTTCGCATTGTGGGTTTGCTGGAAGGCTTGTCTTTTCTCGTGCTTCTTGGGATAGCCATGCCTCTGAAGTACCTAGCCGATTCACCTCGAGCTGTGGAAATCGTGGGTGGCCTGCACGGATTTCTCTTTGTGTTGTACGCCATTCTGGCATTAGCGGTCACTATTGTTTGCAAGCTGCCATGGTGGCGTCTGGTCCAGGCGCTTTTAGCATCGTTGATTCCGGCAGGAACTTTTTGGTTCGACCGAAAACTGAGTGATTTTCAAAAGGCCATTTCTGTTCCGATGCCAAAAAGCTAAACTCTGTCCTCGCTATTCATTGCTACACTGTTGCATTGGAAACGCGAGTCGGATTTGAAAACGCACGAAGTATTTGCAAAATGTTTTTGTGAGTCTTACAGACGTAGGGCAACATTTTGAAGAACTCGATCCTTTGTTAGATGTGTTTTTGCCCGACCAAATCGTACGCATCGATCCTCCCTTCTTTATGGACTCCCTGCCATGCTCACCCGAATATTCACTATGCTTTTCGCCATCGCCTCCTTCGCCATGAATGCCATTTCGCAAGACTCTTCCAGTGCGATCTACGAACTCCGATCGTACGTTTCGGAACCAGGGAGGCAAGCGGATGTGTTAAAGCTTATTGAAGGGGGTGGAATGACCTTCATGAAAAAGCACCAACTGAATTTGGTTGCGGCATGGGTTCCAGCAGACGTGAAAGACGAAAGAGTATTTACATTGGTAAGTCACAAGAACAAATCGACCTGCGACGCGTCTTGGACAGCGTTCCAAAACGATCCAGCATGGAAGGAAGTGGTTCAAAAGTCTGTGGTTGATGGAAAGAAGCCGGTCAAGTCAATTGAAAGGGTCTTCATGTCTGTGAATGATTACAGTCCTAGCTTGAACATGAAGCCTGCTGGCGAACGAGTATTCGAGCTAAGAACCTATATCGCGAGCAAGGGAAATCTTGCGGGCCTCAACGCGCGTTTTCGCAATCACACTTTAAAACTGTTTGAGAAGCACGGCATGACCAACATCATGTATTGGTCCGCTTTAGATGGAGAACCGCTTACGTGCGGAAAACTACTGGAAGCGGTTTCGCCGATCGGAAAAGCGGATGCGAAGATAGATGTGAATGCGCCCGCCGCCGGTAACAGCCTCATCTATTTCATCACTCACGCATCCGAAGATGCCGCCAAAGAGTCCTTTGGAAAATTCCGAGTCGATCCGCTTTGGGAAAAGGTTCGCACCGAGTCTGAAGCCAATGCAGGTGGAATGTCGTTAACGGCGGATGGCGGCGTGAAGAGCCTCTTCCTGAAAGCAACCAACTTTTCGCCGCTCAAGTAGTACGGGCCGATCGAGCATTCCAAATTCGAACGAACCTTCACTATGAATGGTGCGCACGAACCGCCATGCAATGCCACGCCCCCAACGGCGAAGAACTGGTCAATTCCAAGTTTCTATATTTAGGGGATCAGGAGAAGTCTCCCGTTCCCCTAGCGTTCGAGAAATGCGCGACAGAATTCCTGCGTGACGGACGCAGTCAGTGTCGGTGAATGCATTGCTTCGGCATCATTACCTACCAGTAGCGATCACCGTAGGACGCTACCTACATCATCGCCAGCGTACAATTTTCGCTTCGTGTCTGGTTTGCCAAGCCAGATCACTTGCACAAGGAATCGTTCTTTCCATCCTTAAGTAAACTGGCGGCAACTACCTGTGATGAGGCACGCTAAGGAATAGAAACGCAAGGGACTGAGGCTGGCCATCGATTCATTCATGCAATCCGATGGGCTCATGCTGGTTCTCGTGAATGATACAGATGCAGCCAGCGCCATCTCCAACTTGCAGCGCCTGTACAGTTTCAAAGTCCAAGGTTTATCCAAAAACAATCGCTTTCTGGGATGATGTTGGCCATCTCAATTCCAATTGATTTAAAACAAGCTTTCCGAATCATGCATATCCGATTTTTAGGTGATACCTTACAAGCGATCATGTTCCCATCCGAAACCGGCTGGACAGTCTATGCGCATCCAGAACTGGCCCACGATTTTCAATATTGGGCTTCGAACAAATTAGCTATACTGAACGGCGGGAACAATCGTAGACCGAGCGAACAAGGCCCGCAGTGACATAGCAAACGAAGAATCCGTTTTGCCAATTCCGTAGGGACTGCCGAAAGATCTTGCAATAAGACAACAGCAATCGAATTATGCGGATGCTGCTACTGCAGAAATAGTCAGGTGTTGAAATCGAAAAACAAACGGCAAAAACGCGCTCATTGTCCCACCGGGGGAAATCTCAAAGATGTCGATTTTCAAAGTCCTTCGTTCAGATAAATTAATGAGTTCGATTTCTTCGACGCGAACGCGGCGCAAACCTAATTGCTTTCTTGAAATGCTGCGCTGCTGAATATCTGCCACCACCAATCGGCCAGTTTCTGGAATCCAAGCTGGGGAAGATGGCTCCCACGGATTCTGTCGGCCAAGCGTGATGTCTGAAGGGACATTAAATTCGAGAACGCTTTTCGAATTGCATCCCACAATCAACTTCATCTGAACAACTTGATCAAGCTTATTCAACAGACTGGCTCTTTGCGTATCTGCTAGTTGATGATGAGCCACGAAATGGTCGATGTGAGGCTTGTCGCCCCAAGCACTTCTAGCAAGCCACTCGGCATCGATTAGGATCTGCCGGCAGTTAGGCATTGACCAAGCATCACCCAGAAAGGCTTGGTAGTCGCTAGCTTTCCAAGCGGCGATCAGACTAAGGCCTTGGCTTCGCCAACGCCATTCGAGGTCGGCTGCGCAGAGTTCAGCTCGTCCAACAGGATCACGAAAATCCTTCAGAAGCTCGTTAAGATCAGGGGCAAGCCCGTCTTTCCAATGAAAATCTAGCCGATCAAGCAACGCTTCCGTCGATGTCATTGTTGTGGTTGTTCTAAGATCATCAGGAGTCTTCTAGAAGCACGGACTGCCAGCTTTGCTCAATCTTCTTCAGGATGCGTTGGATGGTTCGTGTGGTTGTGCCAAGACATTCTGCAATGGTAACCACCGAAGCTCCCTGTAGTTTAAGCAAAATGACATCTCGGTGTTTGTCGTCAGGAAGACGTTGCAGCATTTTGTTAAGAAGGTCAGCAACTTCTACAGACTCGGACGGGTCGCCATGCGGGTCGGATGCCAAATCAATTCCTTGCAATTGCCCAGATTCATCGGAGAAGTCAGACTGGCCAACAACAATTGCTCCACCCCCTCGCTTTTGAGCCAGCAGGTTTTTGCGAACATCGCTGGTTTTCCGAATTGCGATCCGCTTCACCAATCTCCACATTTCATCTTGGTCAACCAAGTTCGGGAACTTACCATTGCGCGCATGTTGGATAAAGCTATGAAAAGCGCTTAACGCGATCCCACTCTCATCAGCAACGGGGCGTTGAATCGATCGAACTCGGCTCAAAACCGCCAGCTTCATGCGTGGATAGAACGCATCCCAAAGCTGTTCGATAAAAACTGGATCCTCGAAATCAGAAGGCTCGATGGGCATTTGTTTCTTCGTAGTTTTGTTCTCGAATCCCGGAGGATCTTAATTCTATTACACAACGACTGGGGACGGAAGCGTGACGGAGCTCAGTGGCAATTTCCTGAGGGTTGCATTTGCATGCATATGCACGGGGGTTTTCATGTCAAGCATTGGATCTTTGCGACACAGGTACTTCCAGGTAACCAACATCAAAAATTCATGATCTTGAATGGTATCAAGGAAGCATCCGCAGGTGGCAAGCAATAAGAGCTCAACATCTAGTGAAATTGATTTGCTGAGACCGGATAGCTGCAAGAAGTCATAGACAGGTGGGCTAGCACCTCAAGTCATGACGCAAAAAAACCCTGCGATTTGCAGGGTCTTGATGGTGCCGGATGGCTATTGAAATTGAACCTAGTGACCCCGACGGGAGTCGAACCCGTGTTACCGCCGTGAAAGGGCGATGTCCTAGGCCTCTAGACGACGGGGCCATGGTGTTGCGAATCATTTTTGATTCACTACTTTGCGACAGTGTACGAGCTTCCGATTACCTGTCAAGCCGAGACATGAAAGCCAGCTGGAAACTTGCCTAAAATGGAGCCCAAGAATTTAAATGTCTTCTGTACGCTCGGGTTCGCGGGCTTGCTCGTTTCCTTGATCGTCCAGATTTCGCTGAATAGCATCAAACACCTCGCGGCGGTGCACAGGCACCTCACGCGGAGCTTCGACCCCCAAGCGGACTTTGTCGCCACGAATTTCGACCACGACTATCGTGATCTCGTTATTGATGACGATGCTCTCGTTCTTTTTTCGAGATAGTACTAACATGACTTCCCTTCCTCTGATCCTTGGGCAAAATACCCAACTCCTAAAATGGTTGTAGATTCAATTTGCTTGATGCTGCTCAAGATGGCTTTGAATGGCTACTCACTTGATCTATGTACCCCCAACTCTAAATGCAACTATGTGACAGTCAAGAAAAACGCGGGGCTGTCAAGAAGAATTTTCCAAAAATTTACTTGAAGATTGGTCCTGGCTGCTCAATCGTCACTGGTTTCCAGTTCTAGAACCGTTGTTCCCCAAAGTACCGCTCCATCATGGCAAATCCCAAAACGGAACCTGTTCGAGCGATTGCTCAGTCGATTTGGTTGGATTTTTCGGTAGTTTTCTGTGTTTTTCTAGTTTACGCAGTCTACATGGTCCCTTCGGTTAACGAACCTCATTATTGGACCAAAGCAGCTCATTTCTGGGATCCCGGTTTCGGGAAGGGGGATCTTTTCTTGGAATCGGGCGATGCTCATTGGCTTTTCTTCGCCACTTTTGGATATTTGACTCAGTGGATCGAGATTTCCCAAGCGGTTTGGACCGGCCGATTCCTTGTTTGGATCGGCTTGGCGTCGTCATGGACTTTTTTAGCGAGGTCCTTATGGGTGGTTGACCGGAATTCGGGACCCGTCCATCAGTATATGCCTATGACAGGAACCGTCTGGGGAATCATTTGGCTTTGCGGCATGCACTGGGGCCACTGGGCGGGCGAATGGGTGATCGGTGGCTGCGAATCGAAGGGTGTCGCATATGCCTTTCTCTTTCTTGGGCTTGCAATGGCGATTCGTCGGCAATGGACTTACGCATGGACATTTTTAGGGTTCGCAAGTGCATTTCACGTGGTGACCGGGATTTGGGTCATTTTGTGCGTCGCTTGTGTTTCGTTTTTTCTCGACTTTGCAGCGGCAGAACCAAGACAGTTGGGTATTGCTAATCCCTGGACCATGCGATTTCGGCGATGGATCGGTACCAATAGGAACGGCTGGCTCCTTTGCATGATCGGAGTGCTGATTGGTGCTTTCCCCGCACTTTTGATTGACTGGAACGCTACCCCCTCCGTAGCATCGGAAAGTGCAGTCAAGCAGGCATACCTACGACTAGGACATCATTTGGTTCCTACACGATTCAGCCCTGAACGGTGGAGATGGTTTGGAGCAGAGCTTCTGATCGCTTTGTTCCTCGTTGTTGCGATTGCATTCTCGAAGCCTTCCAAGAAAGCCGGCCAGGTAGATGTCGAGGTTTCGAAGTATCTTCCTAATTTGTTTTGGTCGATGGCAATGGATTGGCAGCACGCTTTCCGAAGCTTCCCGCGTGGAATCCAGTTTATTTTTGGTTGTGGTTTGTTCGCTTTTGCAATCGCGATGATAGGGCTGACCATCGATCTGGTTTTTTCGACGCAGCGACCTGAAATTGCGGCCAAAATCCTCCGCTTTTACTGGTTTCGATGGAACGACGTGGCAATGCCCATGATGATCGGAGCGGTTGCGATTGCGTTTGGATCGGGCTGGATCGTCCATCAGACGAAACCGAAAAGAATGCAATGGCTGGTGTGGATCGCTATCTTGTGTCCAGGCTCTTTACTGCTTTATGTGCGTCTGGATGGGGCACTCCGAGAAACAATCCCTGCAGGTGACAAGGCTCATCTGATCGTCAAGACCGACACGCCGGAAGATCAGCAAAAACATTATCGGGATTGGGTAGCGGTCTGCCAATGGATCAAGGAAAACACAGACAAGGAAGGACTGTGGCTGACTCCTCGACGCCAACAATCCTTCAAATGGCACACAGGCCGCGCTGAGCTCGCTTGCTGGAAAGACGCTCCGCAAAACGCAGTTGCCCTGGTTGAATGGGGGAGTCGACTTGCCAATGCATATCAGTATAACGAGCAAAAAATCTTGCAACCTTGGACAGAACAAAAGCTCCTTGATCTTCGTAACCAATATGGCATAAGGTATGTTTTGTTGGATAGAAGAGTATTGCGTCAGTCGCCGCTGTTGCTTCCAATGCTCTACCCAACTAACGACGATTCGAACTCAACCTTTGCCGTTTTCGAATTCCAAGATTCCAAATCTACCCCTGCAAACAATCTGCCAACGAAACCATAAGCTTGAACAAAAAGAAGGCTCAACCAACGGCTCCTTCGTCGAAGCCTAAAAAGAAAGAAGGCAAAGCTGCCGAAGCGAAGGCGACGAACGCCC
>CAITIF010000810.1 GCA_903892365.1 uncultured Pirellula sp.
GCAGCTCGGAATCCCAAATGATTCAGATGAAACATGGCTGCCGAATTTTTTGCATCAGCAGAAGCTGGTCCACTAAAATCGCGATTGACATCCGCTCGCGTTCCTGAACCATCCGATGGACAGAGATATATGGATACAGGAGACTCCAAAAGAGGTCGCTTGCCAGGATTAAAGACTACATGGAACAGCCCATCCCGAACGGGATCAATCTGATTATAAAGGGACTGCTGTTCAACAAAAGGAAGGATAAATGCGGCCCATCCCCAACGCTTATCGTCCAAAAAAGGGTCAAACCCACCTGGATATGCTGGTGGCAAAACCCGAACAGAATCATGGTAGTTATGAAGCCCAATCGACACCTGCTTCAGATTGTTTTGACACTGCAAACGTCTCGCTGATTCCCTCACCGATTGGACTGCTGGAAGAAACAGCCCCAAAAGTACAAAAATGATTGAGATCACCACCAAAAGTTCGGTCAACGTGAACGCATTTCGATCCGTTTTGGAAACCAACATTGCCAGGCAAGCTCGTAAAATAAGGTACATCTCACTGACGACAGCCTAATGAGTTTAAACTTCTTTTTGAGCTCCGTGAAGCCGATTCGCTCGACGAAGCCAAAATGCGATGATCGACATCGACAAAAACACAATCCTTTCATCGAGAAAGAGATCTCCAAACTTGCTCTGTCCACCATCGTCTTGGAAAGGGTTGAAAAGCGTTTTGCGGACTACCTAAAGAGCTTTCCGAGTTCATCGATTGCGAAGCCAGCAAACAAATCATCGAATATCTCATCGACTTTCTTGCTGTCAGATTGAATCTCAGAATCGACTGCTCTCACCAAGGCTGTGGACGCATCGAAGGAGCGACCTACCGGAACAATTTCTTGCGTCAAAGCACTTGTAGAAGCCCCAGTCAAGCCAACCTTACTTGCGTCTTCAACCACCGATCCCAGGCTCCTCTCCACGAGTACGCTTATTGGCGAAACAAGCGGTGCACCTACCACAGGTGCTGGGCCAGGAACCGATCCCCCACCATTTCCACCGCCACCACCACTTCCAGCCGATCCTTCGTTATTGGATCCTGCTGCTGGAATGGTAATGTTGTTCAGCAGCACCGAGTTCGAAATCCGAGCCTGCACAAACGACAAGTCGGCTCCCGTTATACGACGATCCTTGTTCACGTCTCGAATGTCATTCACCGAAACAATGGAATTCGAAATCCCCGCCTGAACTAACGAAAGGTCCGCTCCCGTCACTCGGTATGCCGCTGCACCGTTGACCTCTGCCATCGCATGACCTATGTAAAATGTCTGCGGCACGGGCAAGCCCGTATTGGCATTGGCCTTCACGATGATCTGCAACCATGTGTTCTGGATCGCGTTGTCGGGCCACTCCAGCCGAACTCGACCAGGAATGGTGGCCGAACCCGCTGTAACTGCAATGGTTGGGATGATGAACGAAGGCGACGTCCAAGTCGCGCTGGGATTCTGTACGCCCGAAGCTCCCGAGGGTGCTATTCGAAACGTAAAGTCGCCTGCGACCAAAGAGGATGCCGTCAAGCCCGCAATGTCAAGCACCGCACCATTCAGTCCTCGACTAAAGTTGCTCACGCTGGCGAAGGTCGTCGTTTGAGGCGATGTCGTCGACTGAAGAAGAATCTTGCTGCTGGAAAGGGCGGCAGCGACGCCATTCGGAGTGTTATTGCCTGCAGCGGTTTCGAAGCCAGAGTTGTTATAGAACACTTGTCGGTTGAAAACGGTGGCCGTGATATTGGCCAAGGCTGTCGCAGAATCATTGACGGTGTAGTTTCCTGCATCAGCACCACCGATGGTCAATCCCATCGCAGTAACCGTTTTGTTATTGCCTACTCCGACATCGGCAAAAGTGGCTGTACCACCCGAGATGGTCACGACGTCGGTGCCAATGACGCCACCTAACGAGCGACTTGCAATGGTGGCAGCTGTGGTGTTATCAAACGGCTTGTTGTTGGCTGAAAACGAGGCAACGAGACTTGCGCGTTCAATGGTGAATGGGGTCACTGCGGATTGAGTCGCAGTGTTATTGGAATTTGCAGCAGAAAATGCTCGCACGTAGTAGGTGCCTGCTTTCGAAGGCGCCGAGATCACGGTACTGGCTGTTGCGTCGCTATAGTACTGATAGGTGATCGTGGGAGTTGGTGCAACGCTACCCGACATTGACGCAACAGCCGTATACGCACTACCATCATACGTGCGATTGCCCGACGTTATCGTCAAGGAAGGAGTGGCTGCAGAGGCGGCAACAGTGAACGTCACACTGCTGCTTCCTACTCCGTCACTTCCAGTAATAGTGACAACTTGGGAAGTGACGACGTCTGGGGGGGTATAAGTCCAACTCCAAGATCCGTTTGCGATCTTAGTGATCAGCCCATGGGAAGCCGACAGGGATACGACATCGGCGGGAACATCGCTCCAAGTACCGCTGTTGGGTAAGGTTGAAAGCACTGTTCCGGTTAACGCAGCCGAATTCACGGACAGCTGAGGCGGTAAATTTGATATCACAACCGACCCAGTCACTGTCGCCGTCTGAGCCGGTGATCCATTGTCGACAACTCTTAACGCGATGGTTCGTGAACCGTCATTCGGAAAGGTCACCGTAGGGCTAGGACCCGTTGCATCTGTCGTGAAAATGCTCCCATCGTAGTCTATGTCCCATTCGAAGATCCACGACTGTGAAACATCTTCATCAACCACGGTACCTTGGAGACTGATCGGCACTCCTTCGCTGGGGTTGTAGGGCCCACCCATGTTGGGAATCGGCGGATCGTTAGCGTCAATTACCGTTATCGTTAGCGTCTTAACAAAACTGGCACCTGCGAAATCGGTGGTTCGCACCACCACTCCTCGGCTGGAACCTGATTCGAAGTTCAATCCAACAGCCCCGACTCGCAATTCAGGGCCAACAATTGCAAACTGTGCACCTTCGAGGCCTGAAACGATGGAATATGTAAATTGGTCTAAGTCATCCGGATCGACCGTCGAAAGCAATCCAATCAGAGCGCCCGCGGAGTTTTCGACAACACTTGAGGCCGATAGACTAAGATCGATTGGAGCATCGTTCTCTTCGCGTCCAGGAGTTCCGTGTTGCACGAAACTAGCTCGCCAATTACTCGCGTTGTTATAAAGTGTCGTGCTTGTCCTGATAACCGTCAATGACGGGCCACCTCCGTCCGGTGTAACAGGCCATCCCAGCTCGTCGTCGTACGAAAATGACTGAATGATCTGGCTATTAGCTGCATACAATCCGATCGATTCCCCACCATTATTGAGATTGGTTGTGCCGTAATCTCCTGGCGCAATTTTGATTCCAAGGAATGAAGATCCAACTGTTAAGTAGCGTGCCGCAAAAGCTTGTTGGTTTTTCACAACGACAATCGACTCACCGGGCAAAAGCCATGTGACAGGGCCAGATGGTGAACTGGGAAACGTGTAGGTCACTCCGTCGAGTAGCGACACCCCGTCCAGCGAGATAACATCCACCGACTTGTTCCGAAGCTCAATGAACTCAAAATTATCCTTGAGATTAAAAGGAGCAGATGAGGCGTTTGGTCCATTGTAAACAGCTGGGTTGTAGTGAATCTCGGTGACGGCAAGATTTGAGGCAGAGGCGGCTACCAAGGGAACGCTGAAGCTAGCTTGTTCAAGGGCAGACCATATCCCATTCGCGGTTAGAGTTCTCGCTCGGTAAAACTGAGGAATCAATCCCATTGGAATACTTGCCGCACTTTGCTGCGTGACTTCCAGCTGAGCGTCAAAGCTGAGATCGCTGCTTGTTGCATTGGCCTGATGGATCTCGACCGCGATCGTATTGTTCCCGTTTATCAACAAACCAGGATTGAGCGAGAATTCATAGAATGTTGATTCTTCAGCTCCGCCCACAGCCGATGCCGCTAAAGTCGAAGCGGTAATCGTCCCCGTGGGCATATTGCTTCGAATGGCCTCCATGCCATTAATGTAAACTACTGCGCCATCATCCCTTTTCAGCCGAAGGGTCAATGCAGTAACGTTGCTAACATCAGAAACGGAGAAGTTCTTACGGAAGTAGGTCGTTATGTGCTTGTTGTTCGCGTTGGGACCGAACGAAACAACCGTCGCTTCATCGCCATCTCCATAGCCAAGTTCCGCATTGCCGAACGCCCAACCGGAATCATCGAAACTGGATGCGCGCCAAGACGACCCAAGATCCACACCAGTATCGCGGTACTTCCAACTACTGTTGGGCGCAATCACCGTCTGTGTCGTTGATGACGGAGCAAAGGTCTGTGCGTTGGGATTGATTCCCCCGCCGAACAA
>CAITIF010000811.1 GCA_903892365.1 uncultured Pirellula sp.
ATCTCCTGGAGTCAACCAAACGCATGTGCTCCATCGTCTGCTTCATTTTGGCTGTAGCCGGCAGACACATCGAAGGGACATTTTCTTGGATCGACATAGTTCAAAGGTCTTCAGGTGGAAACGCCAGGGGGCACCAGCGCTAGAAACAAGGAGATTGATTCCGAGCGAACCGTCGCATGTGCCAAAGTATCATTGTGTTCGTCATCTGCGCCGCATCAAGGAACCAAGAGCTTAACGTTTTTCTAAGAAATTGTCTCTAGCTCCGATTGCCTACGGCTTATCGAGAGGCACGCCTGCGGCAGACTGTTCAACGATTGGATGGAGCCTGCATCGGTCGACTATCGATATAGCCATGGTCAACGAAGAGCATGCTTGCCACGCGTGGCCCGTTCTTCATTCAAGCGAATCAAAGCTGCTGGTTCTTTTTTGAGCAGCTTGACCAGTTGGGAAGAACTGATTTCTAAAACGAGGGACGCAGTCTGCACTTCCCAATCTTCCAAAGCCAGGATGTCGAGCAAAATTGAAAGTAGAGATGGCCAATCCCAATTGTTCTCGGAAATTTGTATTCTTCCCTGGCGGCAGTACTTTTTCCAAACCTCTAGTGCATCTTTGTCTTGTGCGACGGGGCTCTGCCCATATTCACCCGATTGAATCTGTGTCCGAATCTCGACGGCAAGCTTGCAGCGCAATCGATGCAAAGCCACCTTTCGATTTTCGCCTTGCGTTCGCGATTCGCTTGCACGGGCAATTTCGTTAGTCGGCAAAAATTCGACCGAAGCACAAGTTTCAACTTTGTTTCGGTTTTGTCCGCCAGGGCCGCTTGCGCGAGAAAAGCTCCAACGACACTTGGCTTGAAGGTCCTCCTCGCTCCATCGACAGGGATGAAGACTGTTAGGAACTAGGCGCGGTGCATCGTTCATCAGCTGACTTTCCGTCACGGATTCATCTCAGGGAAGTTCAGGAGGGAGTCAAACGGCTCAAGCATCGGTCGATCCGTGCCAGCGATTCAGCTTTGCCCAAAAGTTCAAGGTAATCGAAAACTCCCAGGCCGTTGGACTTTCCAGTTAAAGCGATCCGGAGTGCGTTGATGCACGTACCAAGCTTCCATCCTTCGCGTTCGACCAACCCCTTCAAAAAGGTTTCAAGCGACACTGCCGTAAAGTCGGTTGCCGCTTGCAGTTCGCCTCGAAGCGAACCAAGTGCACTGATCGCTGCCGGATCGGTTGCCAACCGCTTTTGGAAAAGTGACTCGTCCATGGGAAGCTCGGCAGCTGCAACAAACAGCTCATCGAATTGCAAGATATCCCCAGCGACCTTGAGCCGATCCCCGGCTGCTTGAACAATCTTAGAAAGTCGGTCTGCGGTTTCGCATGGAGGTGGATCAGCGATGTAACCTGCTTTTTGGAGAAAGGGTAAAACCATCGCCACCTTCTTTTTCAAGTCCAGTTGATTCATCCATCGCGATTGAAAAGCGACCAGTTTCTGAGGGTCGAAGGAAGCGGGTGACTTGTTGACGCGATCGAGCGAAAAATTCTTGACAGCATCTTCGAGCGAAAAATGTTCCGTGCTATCGTCCAGAGACCAACCTAACAAAAGCAAATAGTTGAGGATCGCTGCGGGAAGGAATCCGGTTTCGCGATAGAAATCGACGACGACCGGATTAAACGTTTCTTTGGTGACTTGGATCTTCGCTCGCGATGCAATCGTGTCCCCTAATTGGCAAAGTGCC
>CAITIF010000812.1 GCA_903892365.1 uncultured Pirellula sp.
CCCGCTCTTCGTACTTCTTGACCAGTCCGAGACTTTTCTGAATTCGATCGCCATGAAGCCAGTTACCGTACTTGTCGGGACGGTATCCCAGCGCTGCCCATGATTGCTTGTCGGCAGGGTCCAGTTCCACGATACGTTCGTAATGGGCATCGGCGAGGAGTTTTTGGTTGTTGGCGATGCATTCTTTGACTGCCTCGCGATGAGCTTCAATCGAATCATCCTTGGCAGCTACAGATTCGATGTATTGTTTTTCTCGATCGCCAATTCGTGTTGACTTGGAAGAGAATTTATTCTTCGGCAACTCGATCTCAATACCATCGGTTGTCTCAATTCTCCAAATCTCTGCATTGCGGTCGTTCAATAACTTGCCCGAAAAGCTTCCGCCGCCGATCAGCTCGAACGTGTCAGCAGTTGCCAGACCAGAAAGGGCGAGAACGGAACCGACAGCGAAACAAGAAACAAATTGGTGAGAACGCATTGCAAACGCCTGCCGAAGAAGGATTGGAACGTTGGCCCGTCAAAACGCACTTCTTATTGTAGCTCAACTGGCTACTTAAATTCCAGAGTTATTCCAGGTCGCCAAATAAGCATCCAGACCGCCCAAGTCAGGTAATTCGCTCGGCTCTTTTGCCAATTCATGACTAGCCTTTTGGGGCCCCATGACCGAATCGTTCGTCGTGGGGGGGACCGAAGCGGTTGCCTTTGCAATATCGAGAATGGACGAACTGTATTCCCCCGCTGGAGCACAGGCTGCACAAGCTGGGCAATTGCAACGATCTGGGCCGACATCTTGTCGCCGAGTGCGTTCGCTGGAATTGCTGACGATCCAGCTGGTTGGCTGATTCGCATTCACGTCAAAGGCGAACGATGGAAACGAGGAATTGCCATTCTGCTCAGAGCTGTAGTCTCCATTCGCAGGAACGGTTGTGGAAGCTCGGTTTTCTCCTTCACCTGAGCCACGGCGGTTGATGTAATTGATGACTTGGAGAATATCCAAGGGGGACAGCGCCCTGTCCCCGTTGACATCAAGATAGGGGGGATTCGTCAGCCCAGAACCATCAAGGGATCTCGCTTGGTTCGCATTGATCTCGTTGATCAAAATCAATGCATCCAACGGTTCGACGGATCCAGAGTCATTCACATCCTCTGGGATATTTGGATTTTGCCAGGGGCTGGGGAGACGATGCAACCCGAAGTCGATATGCGAAACAGTGCCTCCGGTGGTCAAGACCACGGTTTGGATCCCGCTGGAGCCGTTGGATGGAATGACCGCTTGAGTCTCAGGCTGCACGATCAAGCGATACGAGCCGGCAAGCAGGTTTGGCAAGGCATAGCTTCCGTCGCTCGCTGTACGAACCGAACTGCGTGGTCCGAATCGAAGGTTGTCCAACTTCATCGACGAGTTGTTGATCCCGCGAACAATCACAGAAGCAATCTGAGCCGTGTCGGTGCCAATGTCCAGAGTCAACTTTTGCCCGTTGATCATCCCTTTTTGTTCAGTGCGCTTGATCAGCGAACCATCGACGGCGAAAGCGTCAACTCGAACGTCGGTATTGTCCGCGATGGCTATTGCATCGATGGACACGTAAGAAGTTGGGCTGTCGAATCGAACGCGGAACTGTCGGGTGGTACTATCGAATGCTTCGACATAACTTCCGGCAGAACGCGAAAAAGGTCTAAAAATTCTAGTCCCCGTCGAAGCGTTTGCATCATTGAAGATGCCGATGCTTCCGGATGCGTCGGCTCCGATAACATCCAGCCTTACGCCAGCTATTTGGTTGCTGAAGAAACCAATTCCAAAATCGTCTGGCTCAACGCTGCGTTGCAAATTGATCGGCACAGAGTTGTCATCGACGATAAGGACCGATGCACCTGCGTAGCCAGATTCATTCGCATCCCATGTGTTGTCGTTGTCAAGATCGTTCCACACGAACCCTTGAATGCCAGGCTTGGTGGTGGTGTCCGGAAGGTTGCCTAACGTTCCTTCAAAGACATTGCTGGTAATGCCGATACTCGGATCGATCGCTCGAATCTCGATACGTTGTTGATCGGAGGAGATGGGGATAGAAATGTCGATATCAACCAAATAGCGATTAGGTGTTAACGCGGTTGTCCAAGGCCCGTTATCGATTCGATACTCAATTCGGCCAATGCGATTCAGAGTAATGTCGTTTTGTGTTCCCCAGCTGTTTCGATTGGGAAGAGTCTGCGGGGATGCCTTGCCGACAAATCGATACTGCCCATTCACAGTATTGAGCCTTCCGGTACCCTCCAGCTTCAACGGCACATCCAACACATCAAAGATGCCGTCGTTGTCAGAATCTACCCAACCAATTTGAGCGAGCGACGCATCGGCTGTTACCAACGAGGAATAGGCCGCTTGCAGGTTGGAGCCTGCGGACATGATACTGAGCGCTTGTTGAAAATTGGGGTCCGGATTTCTATCGATTGCGTTTGTGTTTTGAGCGTTATAGTAACCGCGACGTTCGCCGAATTCGCCACCGCCAGCATACTCATCGCGGGCCCAGAACATGTGCCCCGTTTCGTGTGCAAACGTAGAGGCCGGACGTGTCGATGGAACGACTTGAAACAACCCGCCAGCAAAAGCGAAGGCACGTGCAAACGAACCGCCCGGGGCAAAGCTCCCATCCCCATCATTGACAGAATTGACAACAAAAATCGTAAAGGACCAATCGGTGTCCAGTTTCTCACGCTGAGCATTGTTGAAGTCACGGATGTTGGACTCCAGGTTGGGGCTGGCAGAGTAACCAATATCCGAAAGGAAGTCGCCCACCCACAAAGTGTACGCGTTCGAACTTCTGAAAATGGGCTCATACGGAGTCGGATGCGGTTGAGTTGCATACGAGGTATCAAGCACCCACTCAAGGTTATGAACCGAGCTTTTCGTCGCAAGCAGATCGGTCCACCAGTTCAAGCCTTGCCGGATATTGTTGAGAACAGCCACCATATGACTGCTCGTCCAGTTCTCCGTGTTTTGATCGATGGTCCCATCGCTCTCCAGGAAAACAGGGGTGACGGCGACTCTGCCAAGCATGAATTCACCCGTGTCTTCAGCCTCCGCTCCGAAGGGAAGCGTGGCCATGACACGACGGTCCTCGAGCATTTCCATGCCGAGCTTTCGGGTCCGCTTTTTTGGGTTGGGGCTGGCCATCACAAGTTTTTGCAAAAATACGAAGCACGGATTACAACGTTCTTTAGATGGTACTACGCGGGAAAGATTCCCGAACCGGACTAATCATTTTCCGACTTTTCTTAGGGCGGAGAGTTTGCAATCGGCACAGATTTTTCCGATTGTAGGGAACCTTTTTCTGAAACTAGAAAAGCCGCCGAACCCCAAGACCAACCCAACTTCACCCAAGTCGCGCCGCAAACCAACCGTTATTGGAAAAGGAGCAGATAACCAACTGCAAAAATCGCAGCATCCACCATTGCGTGGCTCAACCAACCCGGAGCAAGTTTTCCATAGCGAACCAACAGCGCAGCCCAAATCGCGCCTCCTGCCGCCACTCCCAAGCCGCACAAATAAGTCCATGCCGAGCCGTATCCAAAGTATTTTGCAAGCACGATAATGTGATGGGACATAAAACCCAAACTGGAACAAGCCATGGAAATCGGCATTGAAAAGTGCTCCTTCAGCCCCCGGAATACAAACCCTCGCCAATACAGTTCTTCAAAACCCGAATGCAGAACCGCATAAAAGAGGGCAATCCCAAGCAAGACCAGTGGCGAGTCCGCTCCGAGCCCTTGAAGCTTTTGCTTTGCGGCTATCTTCACAGGCTCCATGACACCCATGGGCATCAAAACGAAATGATAGGCCGCCAGGATCAATACACTCACGACCAGTCCAGTCAGAAACCCAGCCAACATTCCGGCGTTTTTTCGAAGCTCCGTTTTGGCCCCGCCGTCGTAGAGGCGGTTGGCCGCGTTTTCGTTAAGGCTAGTGGCAGCACTACCGTTAAGGCTAGTGGCGATACCGCCAGTGATTAGGCGGCGCCGAGCCCGCTCACGCCAAACCAATAAAGCCGCACCAAGAATCAGGAACTGAAACAGCTTGGCAGCGAAATACGCCCCTTTCTGAAGGAAAGGGGATGCATTGGATAGCAGATCAAAATAGATGTAGGTGCTGATCGTGGGGAATGAAATCCCGAGCAACACAAGCAAAAGTGGAAATCGGCTTGCACGAAACCAACGACCATCGGGCCCGATGCTTGAATCTGATCGTTGCGTTATAATGCTGCTCCCTTTTGATGTAAAGCGCCGCCCATGTCGAACCAAAAATACGATCTATTGCTCTGTGGAGGTGGCGTCATCGGTTTGTCCATCGCTCTCCAGTGCGCTCGTAAGGGCTGGTCAGTCATCGTCGTAGACTCTGGCGACATGGGCAAGGGGGCATCGTGGGCAGGGGCCGGTATTCTGCCGGCTGGGGCTACGCTCACCGCCTTAGACCCCATCGAGCAACTAAGAGCTTTGTCGCATCAACTTCATGCCGAATGGTCGACGATCCTAAAGCATGAAACAGGTATCGATAACGAGTATCGAAACAGCGGCGGAATCTATCTTGCAAGAACGAACGCAGAACGCGCAACCTTGGCCGGGAATCAGCTCTGGTGGAACGAACACGGGATCCAATTCGAATGCTGGGACGGTCAGGAAATTGCTCGCAACATTTCTACTTTGAAGGATCTCGCTACTGATTCACCCAACCTCAGGGCATGGCACGTACCGGCGGATTGCACCCTCCGAAATCCACGGCACCTTCAGGCCCTAACACAAGCATGTTTGCAATTCGGGGTCACCTTGGTCGAAAAGACTCCCATCGATCGCTTTCACAGCGAGCGCGATTGCATCCTTGCAGCAATCTCAGGAAACCAACGATTTTCAGCGGACCGCTATTGTATTACCAATGGCGCATGGGCCTCGCAACTGTTACCTGAACTGGGAATCGATACGGGAATACTGCCGGTGCGCGGGCAGATGGTCCTTTTCAAGCTGGATCATCCTCCTTTTTCGCAAGTGATCCATGATGGGCATCGCTACCTGGTGCCGCGCGAGGATGGCCACATTCTTGCAGGTTCCTGCGAAGAAGAGGTTGGTTTCGATCCTACCACCACCGACACGATGATTCAGGATCTGAAAGATTGGGCTTACCGGCTGTGTCCCATGCTTACCCCGTCGCAGGTCCTTCGATCTTGGGCCGGATTGCGACCAGGATCGTTTGATACGTATCCGTATCTTGGTACACTGCATCCCTTTCAAAACGGTTTTTTGGCTTCCGGGCACTTTCGACATGGCTTGCATTGGTCGACGGCTACGGCATTGCTGATGCAACAATGGATGGCAGGCGAACCGACCGAGATTGACTTAAAACCATTTTGCATTCAACGCGGCCAAACCCTCGGCAACCAATTAACCAATCACGGCACAACCTAATCATGATATCCCGCTTAGAAAAAATCCTGTCGATGCTCGAAGCTGATCCACGTGATCCATTTTTGCGGTACACGTTGGCAATGGAGTATCGCAAGCTGCAACAGAACGAGAAAAGTCTCGAATTGCTCACCGAATTGACGATCCACGAAAACCCCAAGTACGTTGCCGCGTTCTTTATGGCTGCCCAACAATTGGTAGAACTGGAACGGCTCGAAGACGCCAGATCCTATTTGCGAGAAGGAATCGAGGAGGCAAGGCTGCAAAACAACCACCATGCGGCTGCGGAGATGAGTGAGCTGCTAGCAGAGATTGGAAAAGAGTGATTACCGACACAAGCGACACAGCGTTTGGGCCAGAGTGGAAAGGTAAATCGCAACTGTGTTTGTTGGCCATGGAAACGAGCGGCAAGAGCGGATCAGTTGCGGTCTTGCGAGCCAATCCTCAGTCCGCGATCTGCGATTCGGAAGACTTACCCCAACAATGGGGCTCGGCCAGGACGTTAGCTCCTACCATCCAGCGCCTTCTAAAAGATCTGTCGATTGAACCAACCAGCCTGGATGCGATCGCCTTGGTGACAGGCCCGGGTTCGTTTACGGGCTTGCGAGTTGGAGTTGCTACTGCCAAAGCGATGGCCTATGCATTGCAAATTCCTGTCGTAGAAGTGGACACGCTCGATGCAATCGCATTTCAGAATGTCCAGGTGCCTCAAGTGATGCACATGATCATGGATGCGTATCGCGGTCAGCTGTTCTACGCTTCGTACGACGTAAAGCGTGAGGGCACTTTTGAAAAGCGGACTGAAACCAAGATTATGGACATGACCGAATTGGTTGGATCGATCTTGGATGCGCCCGCATCAACGGAACAAATTCTTTTTTTCGGACCGGGCTGCTCGCGATTTCAAAAGACGCTGCTGGAGGACGATTGGCTAGAGGGTCGCGACTTAAGTTCGATCCGTTCGCGATTCGTTTGGGACGAAACTCCTAAGTCGACCCCTCAAGCAGAAAGCGTTGCACGACTTGGTCTGCAACGCTTCATTCGAAATCAAACCTTGGATCCGATGTCCGTCATGCCGCACTACTTTCGTGCAAGTGCAGCTGAGGAATCAGCAGCGACATAAACAGGAAGTTGATCCACGGTGAGGCCAACTCGCGATGGCTTACAGATACATCCCTTGGAAGGCAAAGTATCCAAGAG
>CAITIF010000813.1 GCA_903892365.1 uncultured Pirellula sp.
CCGTTGGTCGCTTCGTAAGGCTTTGCTCCAAAGTCGTTGGACTCTTCCAACTGCATGTGGCAGCCCGCGCACGCTTTTTGTGCTTTGTCTGGGTAGTAGAAGCTACGTGAGCCGTGGCCTGAAACTCCGCTTAGCAACCAAGAGTCATAATGATTTTGTCCCCGGAGAAAGTCTTTGTAATGATTCAATGCGAAAGGTAGATGCACCTTGTGGCAAGTCGAACAGAATTCGGAAGACTTGTGGAAGTCTTTTAGGAAAGTCTTTTTGTGAAATTCGGGCTTGGCTTTGATGAGTTGTTGGTTTATCCATTGCAAGGCTGGATTGTCGCTAAAGGCAAATGGATAATGCAGCGGTTCTTCGATGGTATAGTCCGCGTTTCCTTTGGTCGAGTTGACGTTTGTGATCGCATGGCAGACCGTGCAGGTGATACCCGCTTGCGAGGTTGGATGTTTGACGTCATCAAAATGAGGGTCGTCGAATGCACCGCTGAAGAACGGTACTGGGTCGTGGCATCCAGCACACCATCGGGAAGCCTTGACGTTGCCGTCCCGTTTGAGCGAAACCTCGCGGGTTTCGCGGACGCTTGCCAAGTAGGCGGGGTTGTTGAACGAGCTGAAATGGTGGGCGCTGTGAGTCCAGCTTTTGTAAGCATCCGGATGGCATTTCAGGCAGTACTCGTCATTATCCAACACCTTGGCGGAAATGAAGCTACCGTTGGAGGTTCGAGCAAGCGAAGGCTCGAAATACTTCAGACCGTCCACGGAACCCACCTTGTTCCATTCGCGAGGGTCGGAAACGTGCAGTGAAACCATAATGGCGACGGATGCTACAGCGAACGCTCCGTATGCAACCCCCAGTTTCCATTTGATCTTTTGGCCTACCAGGCGATGCAACCAGTAAAGCCAAATCGCAACGATTGGACTTAGGACGTGAAGCCAATAGATGGTTGAACGCGTCATCGCATGCTTCAGGTCGAAGACATCGCCGACACGAACTAAAAGCAAACCGGTTCCCAGAACAATCAAGCTGATGGCGAACAATGCATAGCCTACCCGAATCGCACGCTTATTCTTACGTTTGCGAGAAGTAAAAAGGTGAATCAAGCCAAACACAAGGAAAGGAACCAGAAAGACCAATCCAATAGCGATGTGCCCCAGGAACATGGCCATGTAAAACTGATTCTGATACGAATCACCGCGTTGCCATTCTAAGAAGGTAATCGTCGCCAAGTACAACGAATTCGCCCCTAAGACCGATAGCAAGGCGAACAGCACGTACAACAGTTTCTTCAGCTTTGGACCGATGGCCGGTACATACTTCTTTCGTGCTGGTTTTTCTGGGACGGAGTTTTCGTTCACTTTTTCACCATGTCAACAAGGGTTGTTCCACCGCTCTTCGGTAGGGCATAGATCGTTTTCTGATGGGGATCGGCAACCAAAAGTTGGTCGCCCGCCAGCCATAGGCCAACCGGATTTTTGAGCGGTTCGCCAACAAACATTTTCTCAGGCTTTCCGCCAGCCTTCATTTTCCAAAGCGTCTTGGCATAGCCGTCGCAAAAGTACGCTGTCTCTTCGCTATCAAGGACCAATTGATGTGTAAACTCGAACATGGCCTCTTCGATGAGCACTTCGGTTTTGCGGTTTTCGTCGATTCGAACCAAGGGCTGCTTGGAATTGGATAGAACCCAAACGCGGTCCTTCCCATCGATCGCTAGACCTCGCGGTGCTTGGACCTTCGCAAATTCAGTTGCCTTGCCTCCTGTCGATGGGACTTCAAAAATCTTGTGCTGCTCCAAATCGGCAACCAACAAGTTCCCTTTGGAATTGAACGCGATCGCCATGGGGATGCCGATACCTCCAGTTGTGAGAGGTTGCGGTTTGCCAGCTTCGTCGAATCGATAGACTTCGCGAGTCGAGGAATCGCCAGCGTACAACGTTCCACTGGCATCCACTGCAAGGCATCGCACTGCATTAAGCGGGGTGCGAAAGGTCTTGGAGGCTTGGAAATAGACCGAGGGAACACCGTCTTGGACTTTCCAAATTCCAGGCAGATTTCGATCCGCAACATAGAGGGATCCATCCGCAGCAGCTGCAACAGCCAGCGGATATTCCATGGTTTGGGAGCTTGCGCAACGCGGAAGAGCGAGCGTCAATAACAGTCCTATCAGTGCTTTAACAATGCCTGTGCGATTCATATTCTTCGTCGATCTGCTTATGGTTTCAATCAAGGTATGTTGGAGATGATGTCGGCTGTTCATTTGGACCGTGGACGCTAGTCGCGGAACGAAAAGCTTCGAAAATGGGTTTCGCGGCTAGCGCCCGCGGTTCAGTCTAAACGTGGTTCTTGTCTCGGGTTTTATTCAGCGTTTGCAGTCCCTTGCGAATCGCGAATTTGGTTCCAGAAGGTGCCAAACTCCAGGTTTCTTGTTTGGTACTTCTTCAGGAACTCGGAATGCTTGGGCGATGACGGGAAAGATTCGTTCGGTGCGTACGGGTATTGCGACATCGCGCGAAACGGCAGCGGTTCTACGGTCTGTCCATGGATTGTATTCAAGTCCGCATCTTTGTCCCATCCAACGTTGTAGATAATAAAGTCCCTGACCCAACCGTCTGGAATTGGTTCCGTTTCTGACGAAAATTCCAAGGTTAACGCATCCCCGGCTCCCATGACGACTTGAATATCATCCTGGTCCGTAATCAGATCCTTCACGTCTCCAAAGCGAGTGAAATTGCCCAGCATCGGTGGCCAAATCGACTCTGTCGTGACTCGGTTATGTTCATATCGCTTCGGTGCGTTCCCTGGTTGCGGAACAAGCTCTGAAAAACCACGGAACGCCAAGTCTGCTGAAAGCACTGGGAGCTTTGTAATTCGATACCGATTTGGAACTTCCATCGCGGTATGACTCAGCGAACCTACCTGGCCACGGGTCCAAAACACCTCGTCCCAACAGAGTTCCATGTTCGTGACAACACGAACGCGATGGTCTTCGGATAGAAACTTGCCAGTCAAGTCGATAGCGATTGTTTTCGTCTTGCCGCCTGGGAAGCCAGCATAGGGAATGACTTCCGTCCACTTGCCTTCGGAGTCGGGTACTTGAATGGACGGCGGATGCAATTTTGGCTTCAAGCTGTTTTCGGACATCGACAGATTGAGCGAAGTGCACGTTGGAAAAACCCAGCCGGTCATGAACAAAGTTACCGATTCGCCTAGTTCTTTCTTCTCGTTCAAATCAAGCTCCAGCCAATGGTCCTCTACGAGCCCTTGATTGAACCCCTCGTTCCAGCTCTTCGTGTATTTCTGATCGCGAACCAGTACCGTCTGAGTGACATCCTTTCCGGTTTGATCAATCACTTTCGCGGGCTTGATTCGATCCTCGACGGTGTGAACTCGGAATTTGGCCAACTCTGCTGGGCCCACTTTTTCATTGGTGAAAACATCTACTTCTTTAGGATGGTCGATCGCCATCAATTCAATGGAATCAAAATAGGCTGCTTCCCAGAGTTCTTCGGTGATCTGAAGTAGATAGCGTCCGTTTCGAGGCACGATGTTTTTGCCATCCAACTTGAGGTATTCCCACTCTCGCGTTGGAGCCGCGACACCTTGGGCAAATTGCAATCCGATGGGTGCAGCCCAAAGACAGTCTGTACAGAATTCGAACTCTTTTCCGTTCCAAGCATACAAGTAAGGGCATGAACCCCCTAAGTTTTGTTGATCAAAGATCGTCGAGCGATTGCTCGGGTTCATCACGTTGTTCGGAATTCCGTTCGTCCATAAAACCCTTAAGATATCCGCACCGGTTTTTTTCGCGATGCCGAACCGTGTACGTGTACCGCGAACGATTTTTGCTTGATACAGACCATTGGATTTCAGTTCGATTAGGCTGCCAACACCATGCATGTTGCAGCGTGCGCTGGGACTCTGCTGCCCATCTTCATCGGCTCGGATAACTAGTTCTAGATGTTGGTTGCTGTTGCCGTCCCGATTTTCGAGGCCATGCAGCTTCCCGTCTTTACCGAGGCAAATGAGATCTTCATCGCCATCTTCGTCCGCATCCACGGCGATGGTGGAAACAATGGCTTGGTCCAACTGAAGTGCCTTGGTGTCTCGAACCAGCTTTCCATCTTCTCCCCCGCGAAACAGCTCTAAGCCGGCTGGTCCCCAAACAACGGCGTCCGAATAGCCATCGTTATCGACGTCGGTCACAAGCAGTCCATCGGCCGGTTGTTTCGAAAGTTCGACGGTTGAATCTGGGAGCCAGCTGCGACGCCCAACGGACTTCATCGTGGTGATGCGAGTTCCTTGTTTGCCACACGCAACAATATCCCAGCATGCGTCGTGATTGACGTCAATGACCTCCGTTGCGCGGCAAACCCCAGCCAGTTTTCCTTGCCAGTTCTGATCGCGAAGTTGATAGCGTCCGTGCAAATTGTTCGTCAAGAGAATTGGGTGATTTGTCGATTCCGTTCCAAGCAAGAAATCATTGAGAACGTTTCGATCCAAGTCCAAAGCAAGTATGGAATCGACACGTGTTGAAACGGGCGGAAGATTCGAAAAGGAAGTGAAATCTGCAAAAGTCCAATCCCCTCGGTTCGACCACAACGAGATTCCCGATTCACTTGAAATGATCAGGTCGAGATCGGAGTCATGGTCGAAGTCAATCGATGCAATAGCCCGCACATGACGCAAAGCCGCCATACCTTCTGATAAAGGAACAAGGTTCAGGCTTCGTTTTCCCGTTTCTTTATCAAGATCGTTTCGCAACAATCGAACTCCGTCGGCACCGTAGGCAATGACATCCACATCGGTATCCACCAGCATGGCATTCGGATTCGGTTCCGCGTCCGGAGCCGCTGTCGTGGGCAAAGCCGATACTGGGAATTGATCTTTGCGTAATTGGAAGTCTCTGTCCAAATCCGCCATGACCAATCCCTTGCATTCGATGTCGAGTTCAAACTGCGTTAGCTGCTTGTTCGCGAGTGATTTTCCGGAATCTGTTGACACAGGGTTCGACCAACTCCATACCGCGAGCTGTTTGCCGGTCGCGGCTACCAGATCCAATCGACTGTCGAGATCAAAATCCTCCGAGGCAATGGCGGTTACTTGGGCGTTTATGTTTTCTATTTCGAATCTTGTGGTTTTTTCAAATTTTTGGAGCGTTTTTCCGAGCGTGCGAGCCGCCAATGGAAGCTTGCTTTGCTGGAAATTCAATTGAACATATTCGAGTTCGTGAGGCTTTAGTAGGTTGCGGTCGTTTCCGAAAGAAGGATCGGAATTGACGGAGTTGAAGAGCACCCGAGCCCCTGTCTTAACGCCTTGCCAATTGGCATTTTGTGCGTCGGTTATGGTTTTTTCCATCAAAGCCGGTAAGTTGCTGTCGGTACGAGCGACGATTGGGCGAAGCAGTTCTTTCAGCCGATTCATCTCTTCCAAAACTTTTTTGTCTTGGTTCGCTGCCAATGATTCGACGTATGCGATCGAGAAAACAACACTATTGGGGGACAGGCTGGTTGCCTTCTCCAGCAACGAACGAATCTCTTGCTTGGAGTCCGTCTGGTAATCCATGATCAGCGCATCCACCGTTTGATAGAGAATGACGTCGGTCGCTTTTTCATTCTTCGCGGCTTTACGCCATGATTGGATCGCAAGTTCACGTTCGGACCGTATCGCGTAGTACCTAGCCTCCATGTCATCCGCATCTGGCAAGTTGGGAGTTAGTCGGCGGAGGTTCGCGATGGTCGTTTCGATTTCTTTGCAAATCGACTCATAGGCTTCAGGTTTTTCCAACTGTTGCGTATTCTGCAAACGCAACAACAGAGTGACCAGCAAGTTTTTGGGGCCAAGCGTATCGTTAGGAAAGGCCTTGGACAGCTTAGCAAAACCTTCTGCAGCTTCCACGAGTTCCTTGCTATCCTGGTCCTGGCCACCTGCGTTTTCAAGCAACGCAATCGAGCGGTCTTTTAATGCCATCTGCTCTTGCGTGACTGTGGAGGTTTTGGACCCACACCCCGAATGGATGGTCAAGCTACAAACTACCATCCAGCAAACCAGTCCTGTCAGGATCTTAGGTGCGGGCAAAACGAAAGCAGAATGATCCTTCATGTCGTTTCTGATTGCTTTTGGATGAATTGAGTTGTTGGTAGTCTGCACTTGCTGTCTCTTTCCCGCAAAGCATTGGTCATGGTGGACTAGGAAGCCCTAATCGTACACTTTTTTCCAAGTCATTCGCTCAAAGATTGTGTAATCTCTGCACCATCTCGCGTTCCATACGCGCGCCAAATGTTGAGATCAATGCTCTGGCTAACAAATGTGGTGCTTCCATCCATCAAGGTCGCGTTCACTCCTTGGCCATGGTAACTGCGGCTTGTGATGGCCGTGTAGGTTGGCAGATTCTGCCCCAGCCCCAACCGATTGCTTGTGAAGCTGCAGTCAAAGTTTCTTCCGCCGCTTGATTGCAGAACAGGGGTGTTCGGTGCAAGCGTGTGAGTGAAACCCGTGTGGATGATGATTCCGTTGACCCATTGGGAGTGTCCCAGATCGGGTGTTAGATTTCCGCCAAAGGCTAAGACTTGGGATCCGTTCGCAGGGGGAACGACGTTCAAAGCGCTCGGGTTGCCTCCATCGCGAATCACGGGGGTATATGCCTTTACCTCGGATACGCCGACTGTATTACTTAGCCCGTCGGTGAATGAGGAAGTGCGGGCAGTTGCGTTAACCCAGAAGGAGCCGTTTCCACTGGTGTTGCTCGCTGGATCATATTGAAACCAGGTTCCGCAGCTAACAGCATAGTTGATGGGATAATGGGTGATGCTTGGTGAG
>CAITIF010000814.1 GCA_903892365.1 uncultured Pirellula sp.
AAACCTCGAACGGAGTGGGTGGAAATCTGGAAATTCGAAATGTCAAGGCTTACATCAATGACATCCTGAGCTACGCGATCAAAGTCTGAAAAGAAGATCTAGGCACCCTGGTTTGCGCCACCTTGGTGGTAATCGGAATTTCATTTGCTTTTGATTTCTTAAGTGCGATCGTCGAAGCGATGCTGAAAGGTGGATTCGAAGCCCCTCCAACCCCGGTATCAGCCATTTTCTCTCTGGTTTTTTCACTCGTCTCCAATGTCATTCGAGTCCACATCGGAATTGGTCAACTTCAGCTGATGCTGCCGTTACTACGTGGACGACAAGCCTCCTTGGACAGGCTTTTTTGGTGGTGATGAAAGACTTTTACCAACCATCGGCGTGTCGATTTTGCTTAGCCTAGCAGTGATGGCCGGACTAATACTTTGATTATTCCAGGGATTATTGTGATTCTCTTTTGTTGGCCAGCTTACTTTGTGGTGGTTGATCGAAAGACCCCGATCATGCAATCGTTTTCGTTAGCTCGCGTGATCACGAAGGGTAACGAAATGACGACGTTCTTGATGCGAATGTTGTCCATGGGGATTGTACTTATCGGGTTCTTTGCGCTGTGTATCGGTATTGTCTTCGCACAACCGCTAGCGATGCTGCTATTCGCCTGCGGGTACTTGGTAACGTCAAGCCAATTAGATCCCAAGGCTGCTCCAACCTAGTGAGCCGAAGGCGCTAGCCGCGACATGTAGCTTCGAAGTCGCTAGTAACGAAGTATCGCCGTTTGGCTATCAGTCGTACTCGCTTCGAATCATGATGGTCGAGTACGAGTACTTCACGTGCCGCATCAAAGCTCGGATTGCCACGAGTATTGACTTGCTTGAACTCGCCACAGTGAGATCCCCAGCAAGATCAGAGTGTACAATCCAAGATAGCCAACGCTCTGCCAAACCGGGGTCTCATCGATGAACCATTGCTGCCTTTGGTTTGCCAAGCTTACTTTTAAATCCATGGCGTGAACGAGAATCGATCGCAAGCGATAGCTAACGGTCAATTGGTTAATCGTTGCGGGAATCAGGGACATAAACGCTTCCACACCGATCATGTAAATGAATGCAGTAATCATGGCTCGGCGTTGAAACAAGGTTCCTATCAGAACGAACAAAGCCGCATACGCAAATGCAGATAAAACAACAAGGCAAGAGATGACAATCCAAGACTGAAGTGGATTTGGCATGCCGGTGATAGGAACCGCGACGGCGGCTGAAACAATCGCGGTCGAGCTTGACCACAGAATCGCAACAATATATTTGCCTAGTAAGACGGCCCGTCTTCCATTAGCTCGCGTGACGGCGTAGATCCAGGTCTGCCCCTCCAGTTCGGAGCTAACCACGGGCGTAGCCCAAAGCAGCAAGCCAAGGGGGGTAACAACTTGGGGTAGCAACACGTACAACATCATCGAAAATGTGAACGACGATTCTTCCGCGGAAAGACTCATCTGCATTTCACTCATTTGCCATGCGGTTATCGACGCAATCATTACCGGGAATGTCGCCATTGCCAACCAAGCCAAGATCCTCGCGGTTGTTAAGGAACGTTGGATTTCTAACTTGACCACGCCAAGAATTCCCCATCTCCAGTTTAAGGGTACTTTTGGAGAGGCTTGATGAATCAAAGAGCTCATAGATCAGCATTCTTTACTTGGCACAATTTGACGTAACGCAGAACGGAATGGTTTTTGGTTTTATCCATGGTCGAGGAGCTAGGTTCGTCGAATAGTGCGAGAGCCGCGATGGCGAGAAACCAACAATTGAAACAGCGAACTCAAATCCCCGTCGGCACCTGCAAGCTCGGTAATTTCAATTCCCTCTTCGACCGACATCGTCGCAAGAGCTTGGTACAGTTCCAGAGGCTGTCCTACCGAAACTCGAAGACGATGCTTTTCGCGATCTAACTGCATCGACTTTAGCCAGGGGGCTGTTGCAAGTCGGCTTGCGAGAAGGTCGATATCAGAGCAAGTGATCGCGAGATCTTGCGGTAAATCTGCCAGCATACTTCGCAATTCCCCCGCAGTGCCCGAGGCCAACAATCGACCTCCGTAGATTAACAAGAAGGCGTCGGTTATCTGCTCCACTTCGTGCAGAACGTGACTGGCAAGCAACAGGCTCTTGCCGCTCTTGGCCCAATCGACAAGCATAGTCGTCATTTCGTGTCGACCTACGGGATCGAGCCCATTAAACGGCTCGTCTAGGATTAGCAACTGAGGGTCATGTGCGATTGCCTGGGCAAGCTTGCACCGTTGCCGCATCCCCAGCGAGTAGGTATTGATGGGCCGATGGATTGCTTCCAGGAGGCCTACCGCTTCAAGTACTTCAAACGTTCGCGCAGCGGCTGCTTTTGGGGGCCATCCACTTAAGGAAAGCAATTGCCGAATCCACTGCACAGCAGAAACACCCGGCAAAAGAATGTCGCTCGCCGGGCATAATCCTATTCGTGAAAGCACGGACGCGTTCCCCACAGGATCTTGCCCAAAGACTTTGACGCTGCCTAGAGTCGGTCTTAATGCACCCGTAATGAGACCGATGAGCGTTGATTTTCCAGCCCCGTTGGGGCCAACCAAGGCATAAGCGCCTTGCGGTAACGTAACATCCAAATCATTCACACCAATCACGCGACCGTACGTTCGAGTCACATGAGTCAGACGAATCAGATCGGTATCACTGGGTTTATGATCACTGGGTTCATTAGGTTCGGTCAGTCGAGACTTATCGATCATGTATCTTCTCGCTTCTAGGCCTTAAGAGTTCGAGCAACGCGCCAATATGCGATACCAAATCCGATCAACGTGACCAACCCGACCACGATCCAAGGCATGATTTGGTAATTGGAGTCGGGCGTCAGGCCGAAGACCGTTTCCTGGAGATGGCCCAGGGTTTGGTAGGGTGACACCAGCATCCAACGTTCCCGCAATAAACTAGTTGGATCGGATTGATCTCGAATCATGGTCAAGCTGGTAAGCACACCATAGGTGATCGTGGTCATGATCCAGGTGGCAAACCAAGCAAAACCCGCAAAGCGACTTTCCTGAGTCATCGATGAAAATGCAAGGGCTACGGCGGTTGTCGGAAGCATCAATGTTAATGAGGCGACAAGAATACGAAGGGGTAGATCCCATGTTTGTAGAATGGCCTCAGGGCTCGAAGACAGCAAGATGCCAGCGGAGTACACAATGAGAGCGGGTACCGTCGTGATCATGGCCAGCAGAAAAAACAACACGCAGGCCTTGCCCCAAACATACTCCCAAGGAGTTAACGGTCTAGAAAGATAAAGGAGATAGCCGCGAGAACGCAGATCGTAGCTGATCAGACGTGGCGAGACCAAGCCAAGAATCACAATCATGCCAAACGTTTGCGGGTACCGAAAAAAAGCAAACAGCATGAACGACCACGCGACATGCCGTGTTTTCTCGGGCGACCTCAAAACCTCGTCCACGTCTATGTTGAACCGATCCGAGACCGTTGGCTGATTGTTGAGCCGCCTTCTTCCTTCTCGTTGTTCAAACATGGCTCGCAAGAAGTCTCGGCGTTGTTCAGGCTGGTTCACGCTTTGTTCGAATATCACAAAGCCGGTCAATGCAGCCAAGACAGGGACAACTGCAAGAATCAGTACTCGTTTCAACCAAGTGCCGCGCCAAACAAGCGAGATCCCGGTCGATGCAACCACCAACCATCGAGTCCAAGCGGGTTGCAAAGGCCCTTTCCAAGGGCGATATCCTAGATCAAGAATTGGCATTCTGGGGTCCGCTCACGATTTCTAAGAATGTCTGTTCCAGCGATGTTTTGGATTCTTCCATTCGTTGGATCAATACGCCACATTGGCTGCTGGCTCTCCAAATCTCCGATCGAGAACGGTCTGACAACTCCCACACTTGAAGCAATTGAGCGTTGATCGGCTGCGATTGGAATCCCAGCAGATTGAGTTCACGGGATAATCGGTCCGCGTGGTCAATCACTTGCAGATGTAATCCAGCTCGTGCAGGACGCTGAAGATTGGAGAGCGAATCGGCAAGTCGCACCCTTCCATTGGCCAGAATGACTACGGAATCGCACACTTGCTGAACATCATGCAGGATATGAGTCGACAGAATCACAGACTTGCCATGAATGTTGGAAAGGGCCGCAATGCGATCAAGAAATTCTTCTCGTTGCGCCGGATCGAGCCCTGTGGTTGGCTCATCTAAAATGATCATGGGTGGATCGTGCACGATGGCTTGCGCGAACTTTAGCTTCTGTCGCATGCCGGTCGAATAGGTCTCTACATTGCGATAACGCTCTTGCCCGACATCGCAAAAATCAAGAACTTCGTGAGCTCGCCGAAGGGCTTCGGTTTTCTCAATCCCAGAAAGCCTGGCCATCATTTGAACCGATTCAATGCCCTGCAGCCCCAAGATATAGCAATCGTCTTCGGGCAAATAGCCAACTTTGTCGCGAATCGTGCGAGTCTGCAAAGGCCAGGGATAGCCGAGCACTTGCCCCGATCCAGTATCGATTTTCACCAGCCCAAGAATAGCCTTGATCAGAGTGCTTTTGCCGGAACCGTTAGGGCCTAATAAACCTGTCACTCCGGGTCGAATCGCAACGCTCACATCCGCTAGAGCCAAATGCTGCCCGTAGCGTTTGCTGACGCTTTGAAACTCTAGAATGTGGTCCGAATTGTTGGGGGATTTGTCGAGCAAGATCGGGGGGACCTTTATGGCTTCCGAAATACGTGGGATGATCTGCGGCCGCATCCGTGAAGACATCGACACAGTGTTGTTCGAGCCAAAAGCATGATGGTTTGAGCCTAAGACAGCGTATTCGCCGCAGACCCGAAATCCTTGACTTTACCGACCGAAAAAAATTTTATCTCGAGATCTACGCTAAAAGATCTCGAACGACATTGCCATGCACGTCGGTTAATCGGTAGTCACGTCCCTGGAATCGGTAGGTCAGTTTGGTATGGTCGAAGCCTAGCAAATGCAACCAGGTTGCTTGAAGGTCGTGAACGTGGACTGGTTTGTCGACAATCGAAAAACCCAACTCATCGGTCATCCCGTATTCGTAACCACCCTTCACTCCGCCCCCCGCCATGAACATGGAGAAGCAATCTGGGTAGTGATCGCGTCCTAACTGAGCCCCCACCGCAGTTCGACCTTCGCGAAACGGTGTACGCCCAAACTCGCCTCCCCAAATAATCAAAGTCTCGTCCAGCAAGCCCCGTTGTTTCAGGTCTTGGATCAATGCGGTTACAGGTCGATCCATGGTCGCACATTTGGTAGTCAATCCATCCCGTATGTCCTCTGCAGGACCTGTACCGTGAAAGTCCCAGCCCCAATCAAATAGTTGAACATACCGCACGCCGGATTCCACCAATCGACGAGCCAATAGGCAATTATTTGCCAAGCTGGCCGCACCCACCTTAGCCCCATACTGATCAAGCGTTTCTTGTGTTTCCTTCGAGATGTCCATCACCTCAGGCACACTGGTTTGCATTCGGAACGCCAATTCGTATTGAGAGATACGAGTTTGAGTTTCAGGATGCCCCAACTCTTGGGCCTGAATGGCATTGAGTTCGCTCAATGTGTCCAACGACTTGCGTCTCAGCTTGCGATCCATTCCTGGTGGATCGGATGCGAATAAAACAGGGTCCCCTTGCGATCGGCATTGGACCCCTTGATAAACACTGGGAAGGAACCCGCTACCGAACGAGTTCTTGCCACCATTCGGTTGAACGCCACTGCTGATGAGAACCACGAACGAAGGCAAGTTTTCGTTTTCGCTTCCAAGTCCGTAGGTTACCCAAGACCCAAACGAAGGGCGACCACTGCGAGGCGAACCGGTATAAACCAAAAGTTCAGCCGGAGCATGATTGAATTGGTCGGTATGCATGCTATGCACCAGACACAATTCATCGGCAACCGTTTGCAGATGCGGCAAACAATCAGACAGCATCATGCCTGACTTGCCAGAGGGAATAAACTTGTGAGATGTGCCTAAAAGCTTGGGTACCCCTGTCGTGAAGGCAAACTCCCGTCCTTGAAGGACCGAGTCTGGAGCGTTTTGGCCATTGAGCTCAATCAGCTTCGGTTTGTAGTCGAACATATCCAAATTGGGCGGCGAGCCTGTCATGTGCAAATAGATGACACGCTTTGCCTTAGGAGCGAAATGGGGTATGCGAGAGGCCAGCGAATCTGAAGCCATCGCTGGCTTGTTTCCAATCAAGCTGGAAAGAGCAAGAGCACCCAATCCCGTGGAGGCTTGGCCTAAGAAATAGCGTCGCGTCTTGAGCGACAAATGCTGCTGAAAAATAGGGTCCATGGTTGTATGACTCGTTGATTTGTTAATGCGTTGATTCGTTGATTAAGGCGTCATTAGGAATTCATCTAAATTCAAGATGACATTGCAAAGGGTTGTCCAAGCTGCAAGCTCCAACTTATCGGCACCGTCCGGCAATGGGCCTATTGGGTCTGTCGCAAGTTTCATGGCGCGATCTTCTTGTGAAGCAAGATCCTCGACAGTTTGATAGTAGAGCTTCGCGACCGCTTGCGATTCGCGAACGCTTGGCTTGCGTGATAAGGTATGCTGGAACGCTCGTTCAATACGCTGATCCAATGTTCCTGTGGGAAGTTCATGGAGAACAACGCGACGAGCCAGTCCTTGAGCAGCCTCTACAAACGCGGGGTCGTTCATGGTCACCAGCGCTTGCAAGGGCGTATTGGTGCGATCGCGTTTTAGCACACAAACTTCCCGGTTGGGTGCATCGAAAGTGGCCATCGAAGGATAGGGATTGGATCGACGCCACAAGGTATACAAACCGCGGCGATAGCGATCTGCACCTTTGCTGGTTTCCCAATCGGTTCTGCTACCGAAGGCTGCCGACAAGCCGAGGGATGGCTGAGGTGGCTGCGTTGGCGGACCAAAAAGGGTATGGGAAAGAAGGCCAGCCGACTCTAAAGCCATATCGCGGACCTGTTCTGCGGTAACTCGAAATCGTGGTCCCCTGGAAAGATAAACATTGTCGGGATCTTCTTCATAGCGTGTTGGAGAAACAAACGATTGTTGACGGTAGGCTGCGGACATCACAAGCTTGCGGATGAATTTTTTGGTATCCCAACCATCACGCTGAAGATCCGTTGCCAAGAAATCTAAAAGTTCCGGGTGGGTAGGCAAATCTCCTTGCGACCCGAACTCTTCGCTCGTACGGACGATTCCAACCCCGAAAAAAGTCTCCCAAAAACGGTTGGCAACCACTCGGGCTGTTAATGGGTTGTCGGGTTGCATCAGCCATTGTGCGAACTGCAATCGATCCACGGGCGATTGCCCAGCTTCTGAGGTGGAAGTGGCCCCCGTTTGGGAATTGGTCCCGTTGGAGCGACGAGGGTG
>CAITIF010000815.1 GCA_903892365.1 uncultured Pirellula sp.
CACCAAAAGCAACAACCACGTTGTCGGCAATTCGATTTGCAAAACCAAGGCGACATAACCGATCACCAAGAGTTGGCCAGCAACGGCAACCCAGCGCAACTGAGCTAGCCAAATGGCGGTCGATATATGGGGCTCGGAAAAGACTTGTACGCGAAGACCAACCATCCCAAAGCACTTTCCATCTCTAGCCGTTGATCAGCTGGTGCTGCACTATGCCATGAACATCCGTCAACCGAAATCGTCTTCCTTGAAACTTGTAGTTCAATCGCTCATGATCGACTCCTAACAAGTGAAGAATCGTAGCGTGAAGATCATGAACATGCACGGGGTTCTGAGTCACGTTGTACCCAAACTCGTCGGTTTCCCCATAACTGATCCCGGGCTTGACCCCGCCACCTGCTAGCCACATCGTAAAACAACGGGGGTGATGGTCGCGTCCATAATCGGTTGCGGTGAGCTTGCCTTGGCAATAATTGGTTCTACCGAACTCCCCTCCCCAAACGACAAGCGTATCTTCCAATAGCCCTCTCTGCGCTAGGTCCGCCACCAGACCGGCGCTCGGTTGATCGGTGTTCTTGCACTCGTTTCGCAATGCCCCTGGAAGTCCGCCATGATGATCCCAATCCTGATGAAACAACTGGACAAACCGAACCCCTCGTTCAATGAGACGTCGCGCTAGCAAGCAATTGGCCGCAAAACTTCCGGGCTTCTTGACATCTTCCCCATACAGATCCAGCACATGCTGAGGCTCGTCCGAAAGGTTGTTAACCTCCGGAATCGACGATTGCAATCGATAAGCCATTTCATACTGAGCAATTCGTTCTTCGATACCCGGGTCCAAAGTACTCGACTGCTGATATCGATCTAAGTCTCCCGTCAGATCCAACATCTTTCGACGTTGCATCCGACTGACTCCGTCGGGATCGTTCAAGTACAACACCGGCTCTGCCCCCGCTCGCAATTGCACCCCCTGATATCGCGACGGTAGAAAGCCACTGCCCCATAAGCGTTGGTACAAAGGCTGACCACTTTTGTCTTTGGTGACTAAGACCACAAATGCAGGTAGATTTTCATTGTCGGTTCCAAGCCCATAAGACATCCAAGCCCCGATGGAGGGTCGACCGGCCATCTCAGACCCTGTTTGCAAAAACGTGATCGCAGGGTCATGGTTGATGGCTTGCGTATACATCGACTTGATAAAACAAAGTTTGTCAGCGATCTTTGCTGTGTAGGGAAGAGCATCGCTGACCCATGCACCTGACTGGCCATGCTGCTCAAACTGAAAGGTGCTCTGGGCCAAAGGCAAAATCGCTTGATTGCCGCTCATTCCCGTAAGCCGTTGACCATTGCGCACTGAATCAGGCAATGGCTGACCGTGCTGTGCCTTCAGTGTTGGCTTGTAGTCGAATAGATCCAACTGAGACGGTCCCCCCGACTGAAACAGATAGATTACTCGCTTGGCCTTCGGCGTATGATGCGGCTGATCCAAGATGCCAGGGACTCCTTTCAGGAGCTCCTGTCCCATAACTTCACTGCGAGCCTGCTGCGACAGCATACTTGCAAGGGCGATCGAACCAAGCCCAGCAGCTGACTTGGCAAAAAAATGCCGACGCAATTCATGTAGGCGCTGACTAGACGCCAACTCGTTCAACATACCATCATGGCTCATTAGGATTCCCCGTTTCTATCTCATGACCGAGAACGCGTCGCTGTTCATGATGGAATTAACCACCAGAGTTAACGCCGCTAGTTTTGCTTGTTGACTTGCTTCGTGAATCTGAATTGCTTTCCAGTCGCCCACCCCCAACAGCTTCGCGGCGGAATCACTTTGTGCTTCAAAGAAAGCGGTCTGGTCCTGTACACCTCGCAGCAAACGTTCTTGCAATTCCGCTGGGCATGCATGCGATGTCAAAAGAAGGTAGGCATTCGCAATCGCTTTCTGAAGGTTTTCTTGAGTGAATTTCGATTCGCTCACATCCGCTTGACGCTCAATTCCAAGTGAACGCAAAGCAAGTCCCCGCGAGGCTTCGACAAACTGAGGATCGTTCATCAATACAAGAGCTTGAAGCGACGTGACAGTGATCTCGCGACGAGCCGAACAGACCTCCCGCCCCGCAGAATCAAACAACATCATGGACGGCGGAGGACTGGTTCGCTTCCAAACGGTATATAGACTCCTTCGATAGAGCCCTTCTCCTTTGCTTTGAGGATACTTCAAACCTGACTTTTCCTCCCACAACCCTGCGGGCTGGTAAGGATAGGCTGGTGGCCCCCCCAAGTTTTGTGACAGCAAATGGCTCGCCTGCAATGCACCGTCTCGAACCTGTTCGGCGGACAAACGCTGTGCCGGAAAGTGGCTCAACAAACTACCGTCCAAGTCTCGGTTCCGTCGCTCGGTGTCAACCCGACTGCTCTGACGGAACACCTGCGACAAAGCGATCTTTCGCATGATGGCTTTACGACTCCAACCGGATCGAATGAGCTGAACGGCTAAGTAGTCCAGCAACTGCGGGTGCGATGGCAATTGCCCTTGGATGCCGAAGTCCTCTGACGTAACAACCAAACCGCGACCAAACATTTGTTGCCACATGTGATTGACTGCAACCCGAGCGGTCAAAGGATGATGGTCACTGGTTAACCACTTAGCCAGCTCCAGCCGATTGGTGGGCATCGCTTCACCGTCACTCAATAGAGCTTGGTGCACGCCAGGACCAACAACATCGCCAGGCGAATCATAGGCTCCCCGATTAAGAAATCGAGTCGGATGATTTTCCGCCGTTTCGTCCATGACCATCAGCTCTCGCTTATCCTGAACAATCTTGGCCAACGATTCAAAATAATGGTGCAGGCTTTCCAGATGATACTTGCTGTTCTGGTCTATTCGACGTGCATAATGTTCTATCCATTGCATGCGATCTTGTTCGGATAACTCCTCCCAAGTCAACAATGGGGAATCGGTCGCCAGCGAAGAAAGCTCCACCCCTGTCAATGCCGTATCGTAAATCTGAAGATGATCAACAAGCCCCCCAGGTACACCGCGATCACGGTTCCGAGCTCCAATGCTCAAGGACACATCCACTCGTTCGTAAAGAATGTCTTTGTGAAGACTGTCCTGAATGATCTCCACCTCAGCCCGCTCGCCATCAATGTAGATGTGGGTATCGCTGGCAGAGTTGGTGCCGCCATAGACCAATGCAACCTGCATCCACTTTTGGATCGCGACCGGTTGCTTGGTCCGTATCTTGATGGCGCTCGATGGCCAATAATGAATGACCCCAAAAGTAAAATGACCATCTTCAATCAACAGTTGATAACCACGCGAACCCGCATCGGTCCAAGACTTGGAGCGATGTAAGACAACAGCTCGATCAAAGACCTTGGGAATCTTCAGATCCAGACAAATGGTAAATTCCTGTGTTCGAGAGAAGACTCCTGATTTTGGAAACACGAGAGCATTGTCTCCATCGAGAGCAACTGCCGATCGCGAACCATCTTGAACCACTTCGATTGTCCCCGCTTCGCTGCTTCCTGGCTGATCTTTGGCGACTGTGTTCTCTATTGTCGTCAGCGGTACAACACCCTCCATCGGAAAATCCGACTTGAGCCAACGCTCCTCAGGTTGAGGCCACCCAGCCAGGGTACTGTACCACTCTTCCACCTTCGTGCTACCCTCGAGCCGTGACACCTCGTCCTCGTAGATTTTCCGAATCGACTGCATCGCTTTTTGCAATGTTTCTACTTGCTGATTTTCTGCATTGTCCAATAACAGCAAAGTTGGACCAGGCATCGAATCGGTCCAGTAACTCGTAAGCCCCGATTCATAGATGTTGTCGAACATATCGCACATCTGAAAGTACTCTTGCTGCTTGAGCGGATCGTATTTGTGGTCGTGGCATCGCGAACATTGCAGTGTCAACCCCATCACGGCCGTTCCGAGCGTGTTGACTCGATCGGTCATGTATTCGACGCGGAACTCTTCTTCAGTACTTCCTCCCTCTTCATTTTGACGATGCAACCGATTGAACGCGGTTGCAAGCCGTTGCTCCCGAGTCGGATTGGGCAACATGTCGCCAGCCAACTGCCAAGTAATAAACTGATCCATCGGCAAGTCTTGGTTGATTGCCGAGATAACCCAGTCGCGATACACCCAAACATCTCGATACCGATCGGATTGGTAGCCATGTGTGTCCGCATAGCGTGCAAGATCGAGCCAATGGGTCGCAGCGCGCTCGCCAAACTGAGGGGATGCAAGCAGCTGGTCTACATACCTTTCGTAAGCGCCGGGTGATGCATCATGCACAAACGACTGCAACAAATCGATAGACGGCAGACTGCCCGTCAGAGCAAGACTTGCGCGACGAGCCAACGTTTCGCGATCCGCTTCCGGTAGCAAACTCAACTGATGAGCCTTGATCGCATCTGAAACAAACGCATCGATCGAATTCTGATTATTGCTGTTGGAGACCGATGGGACGGGGATCGCATCAGGCAATGGTTCGAACGACCAATGCTTTGCTTTATAGACGGCACCACGTTCAATCCAAGTCCGCACCAGATCTTTTTGCCCAAGACTCAATTCGATCTTGCTGCTTGGCGGAGGCATGACCACGTCGGGATCCGAAGAATGAATACGCTCCCAAACCTCACTTTCCGAAAGATTGCCTGCCACGGCAAATTTTTTGCCAGAGGATGTTTCGAATTGTACGCCGTCATCTCGATCAAGACGCAACTCTGTCGCACGAGTTTGGCTGTCCGGGCCGTGACAAGTGAAGCACCTATCCGAAAAGAGCTTCCGAATCGAGCTGGCGATCTCACTGTCCGATAGCTCACTGGGAACTTGCCCCAAGGCCATCGAACCCTGGAAGCCGGGGAATTGAAACTGGGCGACAGCCATCCCAAGGCAAACCAAGATCAGAAGTCGACAAGTTCTGGCAAGACTTCGTTTCGCGAGCAATAAACATTGCATGAAAATCACGTGCTGAAAGGGGAAGGAGCCGCAGGGAGGGGCAATCGCCATTCAACAAGCGACTGTAATGCGACTTTAAAAAGCCAACCCTCCAATTATATCCCAAAAACCACCAATCTCCAGGATCCCTCAGCAATAGCTGGCCGATTGCAAGATAAAACTCAACATACCCGATTTTTTGCACGCTCCCATTTTTGGTTCCGGATCGAGTGTATCGTACCTCCAAGAG
>CAITIF010000816.1 GCA_903892365.1 uncultured Pirellula sp.
ACCATGATGTCGAAGCAACTGATGCAAATCATGCGCACGGAAATCATCCGAATCCAGCTTCAGCAGCGCCTTTCCGGTCTGCTTGCATAACCAAAGAGTTGCTCGCTTAATCAGATCGTCACTCCAGACGACATTCCCAAGAAGCCAAGGTGTGGAAGCCCCCTTGAGCAGCGACGAAGCCGGGGCGTCCAACAACACTCGAACATCGCCATGCTCTTGCAAATACGACGCAGGCACGCGGTCGTTGACTGGCTTCTCCAACGTCTCTACAACAATGTTGGCTTTGTGTTCCCCAATTGCCAACAACAGAATTCGTCTGGCAGAAAGAATCCCACCCATTCCAACGGTCAATGCCTGAGTAGGTACGTTTTCCTCGCCAAAGAAATCACTCGCGACCCCCCGACGGGTAATCGGATCTAAGGTGCACAATCTTGTTCGGCTTCGTCGCACCGAAAAAGGCTCGTTGAAACCAATGTGCCCATTCATCCCAATGCCCAGGATCACCAAATCCAATCCGCCGGCATGCTGAATGGCTTCGTCATAACGCCTACAATGCAATTCAACATCGCTCGCGTGCAATTGGCCATCGAGAAAGAAAACCTGGTCTGCAGGGATATTCACATGAGCCAGCAACTGAGTCTGCAACCAATCGCGGTGCGATTGAGGACTGTTGACTGGCAACCCGTAATATTCATCGAGAGCGAACAAAACCACGCTCGAAAGATCCAACCCTTCATCACGATGAAGCCGAATCAGTTCGCGAAATGTCGTCAACGGGGTCGAACCGGCGGGCAAACCGACCACCGTTTTTTGACCAAGAGCAGCGCGTTCACGAACGAGCCCTGCGACCAAGTGGGCCGCATAATGAGAAAGTTCATGGATGGTTTCGAAGCAAAATGCCGGGATGTTCGTGCCGGAAACCGGCCTGGCAACGGACGAATGCTTGAACGCAGGATCAGGTAGGGAAGTCATTCGGTGCAGAATCGTGGGTGAGATGGAAGTCGCTAGTCGTTCTACTATTGTATTTCGACTTGGATCGATGCGTGAGAGCTTGCGCCAAACCTTAGTTATTTGCCCCTACTTTCATGACTTGGTCATCCGTTGTGGCCTGCGCTGGCTGGCTGACTGGTTGCGCTGCTTCCGAGGGTTGCACTGCTTCCGAGGGTCGGGCGATCGAAAGGACGTAATTGACCAAGTGCCAAACATCCTCTTCCTGGAGACCGGTTTGATCGGGCGAGCTGACGACGGAGGCGGCTGGCATCGGGGAGCCAACAATTCCGTAGCGAATTCGTCGATAAATCTCCATCGGTTCTCGCCCACCGCGTAATTTCCCCTCCACAATGTTTCGAGGCTTTAATGCTTGTGGCTTCATTCCACCACGAGCCATAAACGGCATCAATTCCTCGACATTCGTAGGGTTGATTCCAATTTTGGTAGTCCAGTCTTTGGTCCAGTCGTCATAATCGGGTTGCTGAGTTCCCTCTCCCATCGCATTTGCCCCATGGCATTTCGAACAGGCGGATATCTCGCTCGCAAACAACGCCTTGCCCTTCTCAATCGAAGCAGCTAGCTGATCGCGGTTCTCATCTGTCTCTGAGCCAAATACAGGAAAATCGGGCAAGTCAAATTCTTCGAGACTATCTGGTGTTTCCACCCAAAGGTCCGCGATCTCCGTCAAAATTTCCGTCGCGGAATCCACTTGGGATTCCAGCGTCTTCTTTGACGTTTCGTCAGGCATCAACTTTAAGGAAGCGGAATAAACCCGATCCTTCTCCAAATCCAGTTCATAAGCAGCGTTGTAAATCAACTTCCGCTCGAACTCACCGCGGATCGAAAGAAAGATAACGTAATCGACTAAGGCATTGATCTTGTCGTCTGGCAATTTATCGAACAACGGCATCTGGCTTCCTGCGAGCCCCCTTCGGAGCGATTTTGCGATATCCTCTTTCAACGGTTTGTAGCGCCGAGGCGTGCTCTTGTACTTGAACACCCCGTGGCGAAATTCGCGTGGGTACGGATTTTGAGAAGCAGCAACCGGGCCTCGTCCCTGCCCGGTGTCACCATGGCAAGAAGAACAAAGCTGGCGATAAAGGCCTGTTTCGCCGGGCTCAACGGTAGCGACCGCCGGTCCAGCCGCTTTCTTGATCAATTCCAACGATAGAAGATCTTTGTAATCTCCTTCTTGCAGCAACGGTGGAAGTGTTGGTTCGTCCAAAGTACCAAACCACTCGACCAACAAATCCTGGGTGTCGGCAAGAGGTTTCTCGAGATCAGTATCCTCGGCCGTCCCGATCGCATGCGTATAAAGATAGTTTGGTTCATGCAAAACCGGCGGTCCATTCTCTGGCTTGCAGCCAGAGCAAGCCAGAATTGCCACAAGAACACCGCATGCCGAAACGGGTGACGTAAACAAGGAGGTCTTCATGAATCTCAAAATCAATACGGGTACGGAGTCAACTTCGTCGCTGCATGTCCACATGCAACATATCCACACGCAGACTATTTTTTCACTTCTCGGATCTCGATGTTTCGCCACTTGACTTGGAATGGCCCCTGATCCGATGGGATGCCATGCACCTGCAAGCCAATAAAACCAGACAAATGCGACTGCGGATCGGTCATGTCTTCAATAAGCTTACCGTTGATCCAAGTTTGAATTCGAGTTCCTACGGCACGGATATGGTATTGATTCCACTGACCGTTCTTCAGAGCTTCGTGAGGCGGCTGGGTCGGCGAAATCCAATTGCGACCCGTCGCTTCACCGTACACGTAACCCGATTCGCCGGGGCTGGCTTCGATCTCCACTTGAGGCCCATGAACGCGACCGCCATCCTTTTCAGGAATGCTCTTCGACCGAATTTGGACCCCGGAATTCAGTTCATTTGCGACGTTCACTTCAAACTTCAGTTCGAAATCGGAGTAATCCTTCACGGTGCAAAGGAACGAATTAGGGCTGTCTTTGGACGTGACCCCAACAATCGCATCGCCGTCAATCCGATACGTAGCCCACCCATTTTTTTGTTTCCATCCAGCCAATGTTTTGCCATCGAACAGCTTGGTCCACCCCTCGCCAGACGGAACAGCAGGGGCCGATGCGTTCTGATTCCGTACGGCCGGGCCTTTGTCGTCTTGAGCTTGGACTTGCAAGAACAGACCGGATGAGGCAATGCAACCGACAAGAACGGATCGGATAGCTAAATTTCGGTACACTCTGGACATAGAAGGACTTTCTTCAGGAGAGGTGGGTAGGATAGACTTTCATTCCTTAAGTTTATCTGGATTTGCCCTCTTTATCTACCAGTGATTTCCGATGCCTGATCACTTTCAATCTCCATCCTTCCCGCAAACACGCATGCGTCGCAACCGGCGATGGCCCTGGGTAAGGGAAATGCTGCAAGAGACTCACCTTTCTGCCCAAAACCTTATCTGGCCAATCTTTGTGATCGAAGGGACCAATCGACGCGAACCGATCTCCAGCATGCCCGGAGTTGAGCGACTCAGTATCGATCTGGCGACTCATGCAGCTGCCCAAGCCGCCTCCTTGGGAATTTCAGCCATCGCACTTTTTCCAGTAACCCCGGCATCCAAGAAATCCAACGACGGGGCGCATGCTCTGGACCCTGACAATCTAATGTGCAGTGCCACACGAAGCATTGCCGCCGAATTAGGGGAATCGATTGGAATCGTGTGCGATGTGGCGCTCGACCCTTACACTTCGCATGGACACGATGGACTCCTTATTGACAACTATGTGGTCAACGATGCGACGGTCGAAATCCTGTGCAAGCAAGCCGTGGTGCAAGCCGAAGCAGGAGCGACCATTATCGCCCCATCGGACATGATGGACGGACGAGTGGGCGCGATTCGCAAATCGCTCGATCAAGCCGGATTCAGCGACGTAAGTATTATGTCTTACTCTGCCAAATACGCTTCGGCATTTTATGGCCCCTTTCGAGACGCCGTTGGCTCAGCCAGCTCCCTTAAGGGGGGGGACAAAAAGACCTACCAAATGAACCCAGCCAACAGCGACGAAGCCATGCGCGAAGTCGCTCTGGATATCCAAGAAGGTGCAGATATTGTGATGGTCAAGCCTGGCATGCCTTACTTAGACATCATTCGTCGCATCCACGACACCTTTCAAGTCCCCGTTGCTGCTTACCAGGTTTCAGGCGAATATGCGATGCTCAAGTTCGCAAGCGAGAAGGGTGCCATCAACGAACGCGCGTGTATTCTCGAAAGCCTGATGTCGTTTCGACGCGCTGGCGCTTCATGCATCTTGACCTACTTCGCCCTTCAAGCGGCCGAGTATCTTTGCCCTTCAAGCGGCCGAGTATCTTAAAAAATGACAAAATAGTTGCGTGCCGATCTGAAGATCGCTACCCTGGCAAGTGCTGCCCATCAGAAAGAAAATGTCTGGTTCAGAAACACAACTGCTACTGGGGGTAAAGGAATGGCTTCAGATCAAGTTACACGCGTCATCAATCACGCATTCTTGAACGAACTCAAGGACTGCAACGTTGCTCTGTGGGAAGACGTCGCCCTGCTTGGCTCGTACGCTCAAGAACCGTTCTCCGCCGAATGGATTGAACAGAACGCAGGCCAATTGCTGCACAGGCTTCGCGAACAGATGTCTTGCCAGTTTCGCCTGGAAGAAACCTTTGGGTATGTGGTTGGCCCAGGCGATGTCCAGGACAAAAATGTTACCAAAGCGATCGGGCAACACTTTAGCCTAATACTTCAGAGTACAGCGCTCAGTGAACAACTAGATGAACTGGAGTACTGCGGCAAACTATGCAGCGAAACTCATGAAATGTTTCGTCAAATGAAACGGCTCTACGAAGCGATCATGGAACACGAAGCGCTCGAAAGAAGATTGGTCGCCGCAGCTTGGGCGCCAATCCTGCCGGAGGCCGCCAACTCCGTCGAGCACCGTCGACCGCTTCATCAGGAAGCTTCGTAGAACACTGCACCGTAATACAATCCGACTTTACTGCCCGACTATTTTCGCTGTGCCAGGTTCCGTTTGCAGATATCGCTGAGCCATCTCGACGTAGTGCTCGGAACCATGAGAAATCAGAAGAGCATCCTCGGCAGTAACTTGCCGAACCACTTTGCAAGGCACACCCATCACCAAGGAATTGGGGGGAATGATCTTTCCCTCCGGTACCAAGGCGCACGCTGCGACGATCGACCCAGCCCCGATGACCGCACCATTTAAGATGACTGCCTTGATGCCAATCAGACAATCGTTCTCGACCGTCGCCCCGTGAACGATCGCACCATGGCCGACAGTAACACGATCTCCAACGTGACACGGGAAACCAGGATCGCCATGCAAACAACATAAGTCTTGAATGTTGCTATGCGACCCGATCCGAACCGGGGCCGCATCGCCTCGGACCACGGCACCGAACAAAACACAAGACTTACTTCCCAACTGAACTTCACCTCGCAACGTCGCGTTCGAAGCAACAAAGCAATCCGAGGCTATCAGTTCAGGACGAAATCGAGTTTCCATAGCGCACCTTGAAAACCCACGGCTATTCCGGAAGGGGTTTGTCTTTCGTTTCGGGAAGGAAAAAAACCACAATCAAACCCATGACAAACACGACGCTCATGTAACTGCAGGCGTCACGAAACGCATCGATCTTTTGCTCCGGCATATCCTTGAATTTGGTCGCCATTTGAAGCTGCAACAACCCCAAGGTGATCGGACCAGCAGCCGCAAAGTAGCGGCCAACGTTGTAACAAAAGCTTGTACCGGTGCTTCGCAAACGTAGCGGAAACAATTCAGGTAAATAGATCGCGAAGCCTGCGAATAATGCCATCTGAAAACAACCCATCAGTCCGCTTAGCCAAAGATGTCGGACACCGTTGAAAATCTGGAAATAGGCGTTGGTTGCCACCAGAGCCGCAACGAACGCAATCATGAATGCTTTCTTCCGACCGATGGATTGCGTTAGAGCTGTA
>CAITIF010000817.1 GCA_903892365.1 uncultured Pirellula sp.
CGGTCATCGTTTCAGGTGCTAGCTCACCTGCACCGTTGCAGTATGTTGCCCCCTACGCGGGAACCGCTATGGCAGAACACTATATGTTCAACGGCGGACATGCTCTGATTGTTTATGATGACTTGAGCAAGCAAGCGGTTGCATACCGACAATTGAGTTTGCTGATGCGTCGACCACCAGGACGGGAAGCGTTCCCTGGGGACGTGTTTTATTGCCACAGCCGCCTTCTGGAGCGATCGGCGAAGCTTTCCAAAGAACTTGGTGGTGGATCTCTCACCAGTTTGCCAATCATTGAAACTCTGGAAGGTGAAGTTTCCGCTTACATTCCAACCAACGTGATTTCGATCACCGACGGACAGATCTATCTGCAGCCGGACTTGTTCTTTGCGGGTATTCGTCCTGCGATGAACGTTGGTATTTCGGTTTCGCGAGTAGGTGGTAATGCTCAGATCAAGGCGATGAAGAAGGTCGCTGGCGGTTTGCGTCTTGACTTGGCGTCTTTCCGGGAATTGGAAGCGTTTGCTCAGCTTGGTACAGAACTGGACCCTGCGACTCAAGCGAAGCTCGATCGTGGTTATCGAATGGTGGAATTGCTGAAGCAAGGGCAATATCAACCGATGGAAGTCGCTGAGCAGATCATCAGCATTTACGCTGGAACTCGAGGTTATCTCGATGAAGTTGCAGTCGATCGCGTTCGAGAGTTTGAGATTGGATTGCTGAACTTTGTCCGCGACCGAAAGCCAGAATTGTTGACCAAGATCCGTGAGGTTGCGGATTTGACATCGGAGATTGAAGAACAGATTAAATCTGCGATCACCACCTTCAAGGCATCGTTCCGCTAAGCGATTGAGCAAAGGTAGGTCTAGCAATGGCAAATATTCGTCAGCTCGACAAAAGACGTAAGTCTGTCAAAAACATTCGTAAGATTACGCGAACTATGGAATTGATCGCTACTGGGCGATTCAAGAAAGCCATGGATCGTGCAGCGGCCGCTACGGACTACACCAAGCGAATCACTGCAATCGTACAAGACTTGGCCAACAGTGGCACCGAGGTCTCGCATCCGTTGTTAACCGCTCACGAGAAAATCGACTCGATCGATATGCTCGTACTGACGGCCAATCGCGGTCTTTGCGGCGGCTACAACGGTTCGGTAGTGCGAGCTGCAACCGCTCGTCGTGCTGAAATTGTTCAGCAGATCCAGAATGGCGAAATCAGCGTTAGCGGCAAGCGTGGTATTTCCGCGATGCGTTACGCAGGTATCCCGATTGAAAAGACCTATACCGAATTTGATGACAAGCCTTCTTTTGCGGCAGTAGCCAGGATTGCAGACGATCTGATTGAGCGTTACATCACCGGCAAGATTGACCGAGTTGATGTGGCTTACACGAAGTTTGTCAGCGTTTCCAAGCAAGTCGCAGTAGTCGAAACATTGCTTCCGTTTTCAAGTCTTGCAGTCCCTTCGGCTGAGAAAGCAACCGGTGCCGGAGCTACTTCGGGAACCAGTGCTGGAACGAAAGACGACTATGAGTTCTTGCCGTCGGCCTCGGCGATTTTGGAGGAAGTTGTTCCGGCTAGCTTCCGAGCTCGGCTTTTCAAGTGCTTTTTAGATGCAGCCGTTAGCGAGCAGATTGCGCGAATGGTTGCGATGAAAAGCGCTACCGAAAACGCTGGAGACATTATCAAGTCCTTGTCGAGACGCTACAACCGGGCTCGGCAAAGCAAGATCACTCAAGAGATCATGGAAATCATCGGTGGCGTTGAGGCCCTTGGTTAAACCACAATTCAATCGTACCAAGTCCATCGCGAATGGATCCCGGGTACGATCCATTCCTTTTTGACATATCCCTAGTATCCATCAGTTATCAATCGAGAGAAATATGAGCGTCGGCACTGTCAAAAACGTCGGTCGAGTCAGTCAAGTTATCGGCTCCACGTTTGACGCAGAATTCCCTGAGGGCAAGTTGCCTTCGATTTACAATGCGGTCAAGATCGTAAGCGAAACCAAAGGGGTTAAGCTGAATCTGACAGGTGAAGTTCAACAGCACCTTGGTGGCGGCCGAGTGCGATGTGTTGCCTTGGGTAGCACCGACGGATTGATGCGTGGACTGGATTGCGTTGACTTAGGCAAGCCTGTTTCCGTTCCCGTGGGAACTGCAACCTTGGGTCGCGTTTTCAACGTCTTGGGTGAGCCTATCGATCAACGAGGCGAAGTCAAAGCAGACGATTATTGGCCTATTCACCGCCAAGCTCCTAAGGTGTCGGAACTGTCCACCAACACCGAAGTTTTCGAAACGGGTATCAAGGTTATCGATTTGCTAACTCCGTTCGTTCGGGGTGGTAAGGCTGGATTGTTCGGCGGTGCCGGACTGGGCAAGACGGTTATTCTTCAAGAATTGATCGCTCGGGTTGCTAGCACGCACGGCGGTTACTCAGTATTCGCGGGTGTGGGCGAGCGAACTCGGGAAGGCACCGACTTGTGGCTTGAAATGCAAGAAACCGAGATCGGTAAGACTGGTCGAAAGGTTATCGAGCAAACGTGCATGGTGTTCGGTCAGATGAACGAGCCACCAGGGTCGCGACTTCGAGTTGCTCTGTCAGCTTTGACCATGGCAGAATATTTCCGTGACACAACGGGCAAGGACACGTTGTTGTTCGTTGACAATATTTTCCGATTCTCGCAAGCAGGTTCGGAAGTGTCCGCACTTCTAGGTCGGATGCCATCCGCGGTAGGTTATCAACCAACCTTGGCAACGGAAATGGGTGCTTTGCAAGAACGAATTACATCGACCAAGCGTGGTGCAATCACCTCGGTACAAGCGGTTTACGTTCCTGCTGACGATCCGACGGACCCTGCACCTGCTACGGCGTTCGGACAGCTGGACGCGTTTATTTACCTGGAGCGATCGATTTCGGAAAAGGGTATTTATCCAGCTATCGATCCGCTTGCTTCCAATTCACGAATCTTGGATCCGGCGATTGTGGGTGAGCGACATTACGCTATCGCTCGACGGGTCCAGAAGACTCTTCAGCGATATCGCGAACTACAAGACATCATTGCGATTCTTGGTATCGACGAATTGAGTGCTGAAGATAAGACCGTTGTAATGCGAGCTCGTCGTATTGAGCGATTCTTGTCGCAGCCATTCTTGGTTGCGGAAGTGTTCACTGGCAAGCAAGGTGAAATCACCACTTTGGCAGATACGATTCGAAGCTTCGAAGAAATCTGTGATGGCAAGTGGGATCACCTTCCTGAATCAGCCTTTATGTATGTTGGGGCGATCGAGCAAGTGGAAGCGCAAGCCAAGAAGCAAGCTGCTGCTGCCAAGAAATAGTCTGAACCGGTCCAATAGAAACAAGAATCATGAGCAACGACGGTAAAGTACATTGTGTGGTTGTCACTCCGGAAAAAACGGAGCTGGATACGGTTTGTGACTCGTTGGTTCTTCCATTGTTTGATGGCGAACTTGGAATCCAACCTGGTCGAGCACCCATGGTTGGAAGACTTGGGTTCGGAATTCTGAAAATCCGAACCGGCACTTCGGTGGTAGAGTGGTTTGTAGACGGTGGTTTCGTTCAGGTAACCCGCGAGGGGGTCAATATCCTGACAGACAGCTTGTTGAAACCATCTGAGATCGATCGTAAGCAGGCGGAATCCGACTTAGATCGCGCCATGGCGATCAAGTCAACAACCCCGGAAACGGCCGCTCTGAAAGAACGTTCGCTAGCTCAAGCCAGAGCAAAAGTGCGATTGGGCAGCTAAGTCCACGACCATGAATTGTGCTTCCTAAGCACATAGGCGAAGCTACAAGTTCCGAATGGTAGGGGACTAGGCTACATCGCGATGTTTGGGATCTTTCTGCAATTGGAATTCAATGGCTTTCGGTTTTGACTTGCGTTAACGTCGAACACCGAATGTCGAATGTCAAATAACGAAGTGTTTGATGGGGCCTTTTGGATTTCAATATTCGTTATTCCACACTCGATATTCTCTTTAA
>CAITIF010000818.1 GCA_903892365.1 uncultured Pirellula sp.
CAAGCTAAGTTTTCCATTACCCTCGGCAATGTTGAGCGGAATAGATTGGGCCGCTCGCAACCACTGATCACGAGCATGGCGATGAAGTCCCTCCAACGACCGCGATGAATCAAATGCGTTCGCAACGTCTTCGATCGATAGGCGATAGACGTCAAGCCGATCGTGGTCGAAGAAGTGTTCTGTCATGATTGTCCCATTTCGATTACGAGCACGAGCACCGTTGCACTGAGCACGAGCACGATATGTTACTCCATGCCAGAATACCACCGATGACCCAGCGGCGGCAACTAAAGTTTCTAAAATTAAATGCGGCTGATCCGCCGCTTGGTGTCCATCGGACTGTTCTGTCTCGCTATCAAGTGAGGGCATTTATAACGAACGACCAATTATCAACATACCAGATGCTAGAACGTTTAGGATGGTTACCACCACAATAAGCGCAACTGCGGCCCGCCTATTTACAAGTGCAGATATTATCAAAGCGAGTAAGACAGCGATCACGAGCGGTTCGACCGCAAGTTTCCAACAATGCGGGACGGCCAACATTATTCCAATCAAATGTTCAATAAACGAAGCGCCGTCATTCCTAGCATAGCGAAGGTCGAACCCGATCATTACGCCCGGCGGCGCCATCAGTTGAGCAAAACAAGAAGCAAGAACGAGTCGAGGCCTAATGTTCGTAGTGACGGCAGTCGGAAATGCTTCGCTATCTTCCATGAGATCGCATCAAATCGAGTAACAGACAGAACGCGACCGATCACCCAGCGGCGGGGGAAGTAGTGTCCACCCCAGAAGCGGCCGATCCGCCGCTTGGGTGCATCGGTTTGTTCGGACTTTTCCTCCGATCTTTCAAGCGGTCCCCAACGAGTTTCTCTCGCGAACGCAAATCCGCAAAGATTCGAGCGACGTCGTAGTCAAACGCAGCTGCCAGTTGGTCCTTCGTGTCTCGAACTTGCTGGACGATCGGATCATTCTTCATCACTCGGTTCCTCGAAAAGCTCTTCTGGCGTGCATATCGTGGGCATCTCAAACCCGGCCAAACGACACAAGCTAGCAACACGTTTTGCAATCTGGGCATTTGCCAAATGCTTGCAGTTCCACGTCAACAAGTATTGTACACCGTGGACTGTTGCCACGGCAATGTGTGCCGCATCGCGAATAGCTTTCGGAGGAAGAATCCCCGATTTCATTATGGATTCGGTTAGTTGCTCCGCATCGACAGTCACGGCCAAAGAATTCAGGGAATCCGCTACGAAAAGCCGTTTCCTCACTTCGGACGGATCGCCAGCGGAAATTTCGTCGATCACGACCTGAGAGATAAAGCATTCGAAGGCTGTTCGGCGATACGCCCACCAATCCAAAGTGGTTTTCTGGTGGCCAGCGATCACTACATCTTTTGCAGGTAACGCAACAAGGTAGCTAAGAATGGTAGTCTCGATGTAAACGCTTTCCATTTATGTTTCGTCACACTTCCTTGTCCGAACGGCAAAGATCACCCGGCAGCGGCGAGTGAGTTTCCATTTCAAATGACGCCCCACCGCTGCTCGGCGTGCAAGTACGCCCAGCATGGGCGTGATCTTATCGGGTGAAAGTCCCGTGTGTTTAGTTCCAGTCCTTTCGACAAGGGGGCATTATACCAAATGAATAGCTCGTAAGAAAGCAACACGAGGTGAGGGCAACTGCGGAAGGGTGACCGACCGTGGGAAGGAAGCCTGCGAAACCATGGGTAAGCTCCGAGTCTGTCGACCGCCATCAGAGCGTCACTTCCCCACTCGGATGGTTTCTCACCAAGACCTGCCAGGTGACGAACAGAAATCACATCTGAGGCCGATAGCTCCAGGCGAGCGTGCTTGCCAACGCACTGTGTTGTTGCGATCTGGCGAACTGGAAGACGGAGTAGAGGTAGATGTGGCACTTGGGCAGGGACAGATCACGTTCTTATCTGGGGAGATCTGAGAACGTACCCGTGCGAGTAAGCATCTTCGGCTGAAAGACGGGGCGGCCAAGGTAACTTGGTTCGCGTTCCTCAGAAGTCAGCAGCGGTCGTAGTACCGACCCTCGGCAATCCAGCCAAGGCGGGAAGGACCAAACGTTTCATTGATAAGGAAGAACCATCCATGACCTCATATCGTCCGAAAGACGACTCAACCCAAATCGACTTCAGCCATGAAGCTCTTCGGGAATGCTTCGTATCGGAACCTCAGCGAGGCCAATCGAGTATGGCGGACAAGGAGAAGACAGCCTTAGGCTCAGAAACCTTGAATTTGATGGAACAAGTTGTCCATTGGGGCAATATGCAAAAGGCTTGGAAGGCAGTACGTAGAAACCAAGGGGCCCCAGGTCCCGACGGGATCCACGTCAAGGAGTTTCCAGCATACTTTTATCAGCATTGGCCCAAGATATGGCAACAACTTTTGGATGGTACTTATCAACCGAGCGCCGCTCGACGTAAGACCATCCCCAAGAAAGATGGCGGTGAACGTTTACTCGGCATACCAAACGTAATGGAACGACTCATTACGCAAGCCATCTCTCAAATCCTTACCCCGATCTTCGACCCCGGCTTTTCGGAATCGAGCTACGGGTATCGACCGAAACGCTCTGCCTCTGGAGCGATCAAGCAGATACAGCGCACGATCCGCTCAGGATACCGCCAATGCATCGATATGGACTTGTCGAAATTCTTCGATAGGTGCCAGCATGACGCGTTGCTCGCAAGAGTGGCACGCAAGATCGATGATAAACGACTCTTGAGAGTGATCGGAAACTTTCTGCGTGCAGGCGTGATGGTCGAACGTCAACACCAACCCTCCCACGAAGGAGTCATGCAAGGTAGTCCTCTGTCTCCGCTACTATCGAACATCCTCTTGGATGATCTCGATAAGGAGCTAGAGAAACGAGGTCTTCTGTTTGTGCGTTATGCGGACGACTTTCTGATCTTTACCAAGACCAGGATCGCCGCCGAACGAGTCTTCCGAAGTGTGGAGAGGTACCTTACTTCGAAACTAAAGTTGATCGTCAACCGCGACAAGAGTCGCGTTTGCTCAACCAAAGGAGTGGAGTTCTTAAGCTATCGATTCGATGGCTACAGTGGCTACATAGAAGTAAGTCCGAAGAGTCTCTCAAGATTCAAGAAACGCTGTCGTGAGATCCTGAACCGTAACCACGGCAAATCGACTACACAGCGACTTGGAGAGCTTAGAAGGTATCTTCGGGGTTGGGTCAACTACTTCGCTTTGGAAGAGAGCAAGAGTCTGTTTGAGGAGCTTGACAAATGGCTTCGCCGCCGTACGCGAGCATGTATCTGGAAGCAATGGCGTCTCCCAAGCACCCGCATCCGGAACCTGAAGCAACTTGGTGTTCGCCTTGAAGAAACGATCAGTCATGGCAACAGTCGCAAAGGCCCGTGGCGTATGTCGCGAAGCTTGGCTATCTCGATGGCCATGACCACGCAATGGTTGACGAAGATAGGGTTATTCAGTCTATCGAAGGCATGGAAAGAGCTTGCTTCCAAGAGACGAACCGCCTAGTGCGGATCCGCATGCTAGGTGGTGTGGGAGGGTCGCCCGGGCAACCGGGCCCCTATCCCGATTGGATTGTTCTGGCTTTATCTAACGTGAGGGGAAAGGATAATGAAACGCACTTCATCCACGTCTTTATTGTATAGCCAGTCCTTTC
>CAITIF010000819.1 GCA_903892365.1 uncultured Pirellula sp.
CGTCAGGCGATCAACGTGAGATTGCATTTCCGCGTGATTCAATTCAACGCAATCCCCTTCTGCGTCGTAGGCATCACGGCAGCGCTGAAGAACTTGTTCTACGGCTCCTTTGACGAAGACGACGGGTTGTGCATCGCCCGGCACCTCATGCAATGTAGCCATTAACTGCCGGTTGGAGTCAAAGGGGATCACGTCGATTCGAGGTCGATCGGACCGAAGTTCCTTCAAATCGAATCCTGCTTTTTTCGCCACAACCAGCAAAGCACCCTCGGTGGGATCCCCTTCGATTTGCCATTGAGCTTCCTTCAGCCGCAAATCGGAATCATTGCACAGTACCCCTGCTCGCAAGCATCGTTCCAATCCAATATCGACCGAAACATCCGCGGGGCCAGTACATGGACCTTGATGACAAATCAACTCTCCAAAGGGCGAGTAGCCGCCACCCGTCACTCGGTAGGTACCAGAGATGGTCTGAATTTCAGTCACCGTCATTTGATTTTCCGTGATCGTGCCTGTTTTGTCGGAGCAAATCACGGTTGTCCCACCGAGCGTTTCTACGGCAGGCAGTTTTCGGATAATGGCCTTGCGCTTCGCCATACGAGCAACCCCGATCGCCAAGGTGATCGTCAATGCCGCAGGCAAACCTTCCGGTATGGCGCTCACCGAAAGGGCCACTGAAGCCAATAGCATTTCAACGGCAGGCTTACCATGCCACCAGCAACCGATGACAAAGTTCAAACTGGCTAACAACAGAATCATCCATAACATGACCTTGCTGAGTTGAGCCAAACGTCGGGTCAGAGGGGTCGCGAGTTCATCTGCCGAATCGACCAGATGAGCAACTCGGCCTATTTCTGTGCGATCCCCTGTTGCCGTTACGAGCCCCACACCTTGGCCGGAGGTAACCAAGGTGGTCGAAAAGGCCATATTCACTTGATCTGCAAGGCCGACATTTCCCACCAAGGCTTCGGTGGACTTTCCTACCGGCAACGACTCGCCGGTCAATGCAGCTTCTGCGATGCGAAGTTCGTTGGTCTGAAGCAATCTTAGATCGGCAGGTACCTTATCTCCGGCCGCCAAGAAAACAATGTCTCCCGGAACCAGCTCCGAGGAAGCCAAGCGTTGCCGAATCCCGTCTCGAATCACCGTTGCCTCGGTCACAATACTTTTTGCCAACGCTGAAATAGCTTGAATGGCACGCGATTCTTGCACAAAGCCGATGATGGCGTTAAGCAGCACTACCCCCAAGATCACGCTCGCATCGACGGGTTCCTTCAGCCAAGCTGTGATTCCAGCAGCAAGCAGCAGCATGTAGATAAGAGGTTGATGAAACTGCAACAGAAACCGAAGAAGAGGCCCTTTGCCGGTTCGGATCGCTAAGATGTTTCTGCCGTATTGCTGGCGACGTTCGGTCACCTCGATCGCACTCAGCCCATGCTCTTGACTGGTGCGCAGTAGCCCCAACGCATTTGCGGTATCCTTCAGAAACCATTCTTTGGTTGAGGCGACACTATTCATAAAATCATTGTAGTCTTTTCTTCAGAAGCCCAACATGGCGACAAGTCACCCGGC
>CAITIF010000820.1 GCA_903892365.1 uncultured Pirellula sp.
CTTTGGTTCCGATGATTTCGTCCGAACAGTCGAAGACTGCCACCAGACGAAATCCTTGTTGATCAAAGCCACGGTAACCCGACAAGGCTCGTCCAAGATTTCCTGCTCCAACCAAAATGACATTCCAGGAACGATCGGTCCCCATGATCGATTGGATGGCTTGGGTTAAGCCCGCGATGTTGTAACCAACACCACGTTGTCCAAACTGGCCAAAACAAGACAGGTCGCGTCTGACTTGAGAATCATTCAGGCCCAACCGCTTGGCGATGGCCCCGCTTTGAATTCGTTGCAAGCCCGCTCTCTTTAATTGCTGAAGCTCGCGAAGGTAAAGGGCCAATCGCGTCACAGTGGCGACAGGGATATTTTGCGAACGATTCGTCTGGTTGGGACTCTCTTCGTTAGCCAAGGGTTCCATTTTTCTTCTGCCGCCGTTGTAGCAAACTTGGATGCCAGGACCTTGCGTACTACGCCGACTTGCTATTATCTCGCCATTGCTGTTCCGAAGGTGTCCGGAAATACTCTGGCGCAATGGCTCGAAGATGTTCAGCGCATTTGTCGACAGCGAACAAAATCTGTTGGTTGGTATGAGTCGAGTTGATGAAGAACCGAAGCCTAGTCGCTGACTCTTCGACAGCGGGGTAAAGGATCGGTTGCACGTTAACACCTGATTCGATCATTCGTCGCGACAACTGAAGGGCATGCAAGGAGTTCCCCGTGATAACAGGAATCACCGCTGTTTCGCCGCTGCTGCCAGTATTCAAACCTCGCTTTTTCGCTTCGGTAAGGAATAGTCGCGAAGCGTCCTTCAGACGAGTCACTCGTATCGGTTCTCGTTTGAGAACTTGCAATGAAGCGATCGCAGCGGCAGTGTTGGTCGGTGATAGCCCAACGCTAAAGACGAACCCTGGCGCTGTGTACTTCAGGTATTCGACCAATTCTTTCTTACCAGCGATGTAACCACCGCACGAACCGAAAGACTTGCTCAGCGTTCCCATCCAAATATCAACATCGCTGGGATTGATCCCAAAGTGCTCACCGATGCCGCGTCCATGAGCACCCATGGTGCCGATAGAATGAGCCTCGTCCACCATCAGCCAACACTTGTGCTTCTTGCAAACCTCGATGAACTTGGGAAGATTTGGAAAATCCCCGTCCATGCTATAAACGCCTTCCACGATCACCAGCACTCGTCGATACCGAGTGCGGAGTTCAGTCAGCGCTTCGTCCAGAGCATTGTAATCATTGTGGGCAAATGCCCGCCGTCGGCTGCCCGACAAGATGGCACCTTGCACTATGCTATTGTGCGAAAGAGCATCATGCAGAATCAAGTCTTGTTGCCCAACCATGTGCCCAATGACGGTTTCATTGGTCGAGTGTCCTCCGACGAGCACGATCGATTCCTCTACACCAATCCAATCGGCGATAGCTCGTTCCAACTGTCGGTGAATGTCTTTCTCACCACTGACAAGCCGCGATGCAGAGACGCTGGTGCCGTATTTCTTGACGGCATCGACGACTGCCTGCGTTACCGTCTCGTCGCCGCTCATTCCCAGGTAATTGTAGCTGGCGAAGCTGATCAATTGGCGGCCATCGACGGTGGTCGTATCGCGAGTCAAGCCTTCGTGCACGGAGAAATAAGGGTTGGGTAGCCCGGTCATTTCAAATTGGCCCATCGTCTGACGCAAGCGTCGATACTCGGGAATCAAATCGAAACGATAGTCCTCCGGCGCAACTTCACGTTCAACGGGTTCATCGGTACTTTCTTGTAACGCCCCAGCTCGAATGCGATCTTTACCGAAGTTCTCCTCGATGGCTTCAGCGATTTCGCGTACGGTTTCGATCTCTTGAAGAACATCTTCGGGGAATCGCCCTCCCACCGAGCTTTCAAGCACGTGAGCAATCTGCAGGCGTTCCAAGCTGTCCAGGCCTAAATCGACGACGATGTTTGTATCCAAGTCCAGTAGCTTTGCGCGTTCTTGCGCGACACTCTTCACCGCACGCTTGACCAGTTCCACCACTTCGTTATTGGGTGGCCGATTTTTCTTTTGTCGTACGGATGAAGCGTACGAGTCCTTTTTGCCAAAGTCGGAACGGATTTCATCGACGGTCGCGGCCGCAATCATGGGTGCTTGCTCAGGCAGGCTTTCATCCCATGACAACCATTGATGAACAATCCGCAGATTTCCTTCACGGAAATCCCGCAAGCAGGCATGGCGTTGGATCTTGCCTGAGGACGTCCGTGGCAACGATCCATGGCGCACCAGAACGACCGCGTCAGGAGGCAGTTCGTGACCTTGAGTCACACTTTTTCGAATGGCTTGAACGACAGGGCCCCAGTCCGATTCTAAAGAACGATGGACCTCGACAGCAATGATCAATCTCTCACGAGGTCCGGAATCATCCGCGAACGCTGCGGCGGCCGAAGAGGAAATGGATTCGTGACACTCTTCGACTGTTTGTTCTATGTCCTGAGGGTAACGGTTAACGCCTCGTACAATGATCAGGTCTTTCACCCGGCCAGCTACGTACAATTGACCGTCGCTCCAAAAACCTAAATCGCCTGTTCGCAGATAAGGGCCTTCACCGTCAGCGGTAACCGCTTGGAAATTGGCCTGCGACAGTTCTTCTTTTTCCCAATACCCTTTCCCAACGCTGGGGCTTTGAATCCAAATCTCGCCGATCGCCTGATCTTCAAGTGGTTTCAGGGTTTGTGTATCAACGATCAATACAGATTCATTATCGGTAGCTCGACCGCAGCCGACCAAACATCGGGACTCTTCAGCATCCTCATGGACCAGCTTCACCATGCGAGCGTCCAGACAGCGACTGTCAAAGGTCTTCATCACCGGCGGCGAATGTCTCGGACCACCCGTAACGATCAAAGTCGTTTCCGCCATTCCGTAGCAAGGAAAATGAGACGAGTGCGAAAAGCCGACTCGCTCGAACTTCCGAGTGAACTGTTCTAGTGTACTGGCTCGAATAGGTTCCGCTCCATTGAACGCAAGCGTCCAGGAACTTAAGTCCAGCCCTTGCATTTCCTCTTCTGTTACTTTGTCGACACACAACTGGTAAGCAAAGTTGGGCCCACCGCTGGTCGAGGCTTGGTACTTTGTGATTGCCTTGAGCCAACGCACAGGGCGTTGCATAAACGACATGGGGCTCATCAGAACCATACTCAGTCCCATATACATGGGGGACAACACGCCACCCACCAAGCCCATATCGTGATACATGGGCAACCAACTGACACCGATGGCTTGATTTGATTCTTCGAACAGGTCAGCGATCATCTCGCAATTGCGAATTAAGTTCGAATGGGTGAGCATCACACCTTTGGGCTGGCCAGTTGACCCCGATGTGTACTGAAGAACAGCCAAGTCGGAACTTGGAATCGGCATCTCCGAAAATTGAATCGCTTGCGATCGATCCACTCCGTTGGTTGCGATCAACTGCAAAGATCCAGTTTCTTGCTTGGTGGATTCGTCCTTGGCAATTTGAGAAATCGTGTCGCTTGTTGTGAGCGCGAATGCAGCCTGACAATCTTGAGCAATGCCTTGAATCCGAGCACCCTTGCGGCTTCGACGCGGTGGGTACGCGGGAACACAGATGCATCCCGCATACAAACAGCCGAAAAATCCAGAAACGAACTCGTCTGCACCAGGCGGATAAAGCAACAAGCCACGAGAGCCAGGCTTATTCGTCTCCAGGATCTTGACCGCGATGGCGCGGGCCACGTGATCCAGTTCCGCGAAGGTGATGGACGTGTCAGCATCCGTCTCACCATCGGTATAGTAATATGCAACCTTGTTCGGCTGAGTGTTCGCCCAATACCGCAAGACATCCACTAAAGTTGACTTCGGTGGTGTAAACGGGGCATGAAAACGGGTCAGGTCCAACACAAATATTTCCCTCAGTGATATCAACGTCATTTGACTGCTGGCAGTTCAATGGGTTATCGGACATTGTTTATACCTGCTATTCGGCAAACTCGGTACACCCTATTTCTTAACCATACCACCCATCCTTCCAGACCAAAAAGTATCACAACCTGCAAAATCGCAGGAACAATGGGGATAAAAGCACTTGTGATTGACAAACCTGGTCGATATACTCTGCCCCTCACAATCTTTGACTGGACAGATTTTTCATGTGTTTTCGTGCCCTCTCGCAACGCGTTTTGCTGGCTGCGAGCCACGAAAATATTGGGAAATTGAAGGAATTTAAATGGTAGCACAACCGAAAACAACTGTAGCAAAGCCAGGCTTGGTAGAACAAAAGTGGTATCTAGTCGATGCGACCGACCTGATTTTGGGTCGATTGGCTAGCGACATTGCAATGATTTTGATGGGAAAACATCGCCCAGAATACACGGCTCACGTTGATACAGGCGAATTTGTTGTCGTTATCAACGCGGAAAAGGTTGTCATGACCGGCAACAAGCTCAAGGTTCGACACTACGCTTGGTATAACGGCTACCATCGCCAGAAAATGGAAAGCTACGCAGAACGCCTAGAACGCAAGCCAACCGATTTGGTCACCATGGCTGTCAAGCGAATGCTTCCTAAGAATGCCCTCGGAAGGCACATGCTTGCAAAACTAAAGGTGTACGCTGGCAGCGAACATCCTCACCAAGCACAACAACCGAAGCTAACCGAAATGGGTCAGAAGGCCAGTTAATCACAACTTGCCCTCAAAGTAACTTTCGTCGATTCACGACTTATTCAAAGTAATTCAAAAGAACTTTCCAAATGCTTGCAGGCAAAAAAGACAAAATCAGTGGTGAGAGCCTAGGTACCGGCCGCCGCAAAAGCGCAGTTGCTCGGGTTCGAATCAAAGCTGGTGCTGGCAAGATCACGGTGAACGACCGCGAATTTGAACAATACTTCGTTAACGATTCCGAGCGAGTACTGGTCCTCCAAACTTTGGACCATGTCGGTCATCGCGACAAGGTGGACGTTTTTGTCCGAGTTGCCGGCGGCGGAACCATCGCCCAGGCAGGCGCTATCCGCATGGGATTAGCCCGAGCTCTCGTGAGCCTTAGCGAAGAAAACTTCCTACCGCTTCGAAGCGATGGATTCTTGACTCGCGATTCACGAATGAAGGAACGCAAGAAGTACGGCCTACGCGGTGCTCGTCGTGGCGTCCAGTTCTCCAAGCGTTAATTGGATCCTTTTCAAAGCTATCAAAACCCAACGCATCGCGTTGGGTTTTTTTACGCAATGTAGAACAGTTGTCCTCAACTGTTCATGAAGCTTGCAACCAATCCCCCAGCTCAAGTCACAGTCGCTGGCACTTTCCCCCAGTAATCAAGCACCCAAAACGCAACAGAAGCGTTGAATTCTAATTACGACCGTCGGGATCGAGGCCCAGCCCACAGTTCCAAGCAGTTGAGACAACTGCTCTACAATGTAGAACAGTTGTCCTCATCTGTTCATGAAGCTTGAAGCCAATCCCCCAGCTCAAGTCACAGGCACA
>CAITIF010000821.1 GCA_903892365.1 uncultured Pirellula sp.
AGGGTTCATGGTTCTCATACACTCATGAAACGCCTGAAAACGCAGAAGGATTTCGTTTTTTTGCCCGAAATCCGAAATTTATCAAAAAAAGTGTGCTTGGTTGAGGTCAGATTGGACTTGGCCTTTAAGTCGCTCCAACGTCCTGCAATCGCCGCTGAGGTGATCACTCTCCGCAATGGCAAGCCTGTCTCCGGATGATGCGTCAGCGGAGGATCGCTCATTTGCTGTAAAACTTCGATGGTCTCTCCTTCACTTCCATCGTCCATAATGACTTCGTAAACATATATTGGCACAGTGCACCTCTATGAGTTGATGCTTGAATAGCGGCGCTTTCGCCAGCAATGAGTTACTATGAAAATGACTCCAAAGAGCGATGTGCATGACAACACAATCGCGCCGCCGCTGGAGATTGAAAGGTAATACGAAGCATATAAGCCGATGCAGTTGCTCAGGACCGAAAGAAGCCCTGACCAGAGGAACATTCCTCTCAATTGGCGGGTGATCAATGACGCGGCAGCGGCTGGAGTTACCATAAGTGCGGTCGTCATCACCACCCCCACGGATTGAATTCCAGCCACGATGGCCAGTGCTAACATGACGAGCAACAGATAGCGCATTCGTTCGGCGGATAGTCCAATCGTTTGGGCATGATGCGGGTCGATTGTTGTCAGCGCCAGCTCTTTGTTGACCATAAAGAGAGTTCCCAGCACCACGATGCAAACGGCACCAATTCCGAAAAGGTCCGATTGGGTTACTCCCAGAACGTTGCCGAACAGCATGTGGGAAAAGTCGCGATAGCTTTGGGCGCGGCTGACCATTACGATCCCGAGGGCAAACATACCCGAAAAGACAACTCCAATGGCCGTGTCTTCCCGCAGTCGTTGGTTGCGACTCAGCCAACCAATTCCTAGCGCCGTGATAACAGCAGAGATGATTGCGCCGCCTAGTAGGCTCCAGCGATTCAAATAGGCGATGACCAGACCGGGGAGCGTAGTATGTGCGATGGCATCCCCTAAGAAGGCCATTCGTCTCAGCACGACATACACACCCAGCGAGGAACAGGTGAGACCGACCATGATGCTGGCCAATAACGCTTGGCGCATAAAGCCGTGCTGAAGTGGTTCAAGGAGCCAGTTCAGCATGGCGAGTGCCTTGATGATGCGTGCATGTCAGAGCCGCCCGCTAGATATCCAATGCGATCGATACGCCCCTCGCGGAGATAAATGGCCTGATCGAATGATTCCGACAAGCGTCCGAGATCGTGGGTAGCCACCAACACGGTTCCGCCTTGTTGAGTGTGCTCGTGCAAAACGTCATCGACGATATCACGCGTGGCTTCGTCCACCGCATTCAGTGGCTCGTCCAGCAGAAATAGACTTGACTCCTGCACCAAAGCTCGTGCAAGCAATGTCCGCTGCTGCTGTCCACCGGATAGCTGCGAGATCTGTTTCTGTGCAAGCTGCTCAATGCCGAGTCGTTGCAGAGCCACGTTGACTCGCTCGTGATCGGTCTTGCGCGGTTTCTGAAACCAGCCAAGATGGACATAGCGCCCAGTCATGACAAGCTGCTGCACCGAGACTGGAAACTGCCAATCGAGGTCCGCGCGTTGAGGTAGATAGGCCGTCCGATGATGGCAGGCACCAACAGGGTTTCCGAATAGGCGAACCATGCCCGCTTGAGGCTTTAACAAACCAGCCAGCGTTTTCAGGAGCGTGCTCTTACCCGCTCCGTTATGTCCGATCAGAGCAACACGCTCGCCACAGGGGACATGCAGTGAAACATCTGTAAGTGCTGGAGTGCTGGAGCCTGGATAGCCAACTTGCAAACCAACGATCTCCACGGCTTGGCTGCCCGGCAGCGGGTCCCGATGTCCTCGCCCGCCATACGGCCAGCGAGGTTCCGCGTGCGGACAATTGCCGTTGGGGTGCTGTTCATGGTCATGAGAATGCAGATGCAAGTGGGAATCGGAAACTTGGTTCACCGCAACGCCTCGACGATCGTCTTGACGTTGAATCGCATCAACCCCAAGTAGTCTTGCCCCGGAGAATTCGCTGGGCCAAGCGCATCGGTATAGAGAGTGGGCACGATTTTCACCCCGGCTTCTTCGGCGATCTTCAACGTCAGTTTGGGGTTGAGAATGTTTTCCGCAAAGATTGCAGGAATCTTCAAAGTGCGGATGCGATCGATGATTTCAGCAACTTGTCCTGCGGATGGATCAGAGGACTCGCTGCTGACGGAGCCAAGCACGCTGAGCACTTCGAAATCGTATCTGTCGGCCAGATAACCGAAGGTATCGTGAGTTGTCACCAGTTTGCGACGCTGAGCAGGAATGGATGCGGCTTGTTGTGTTATCCAGGCGTCCAACTCGTTCAGTTGTCCAACATAAGACCGTTGACGATCGCGGTACTTTGCGGCGTGCGCGGGATCCACTTTTTCGAGAGCCAATGCAATCGCTTCAACCATCAACTTGGCATTCTCAGGAAGGTGCCACACATGCGGGTCGATCTCGGTGCGAGATTCGGAAACCACTAATTCACGAGGTTTGATCGACTCCGTGACCACGACGCGTCGCGCAGTCGAGTTGCTGGCTTGGAACAGCCGCTCAAGCCACACTTCGAAACCCATGCCGTTTTCAAAGAGAATGTCCGCTTCCGCTAGTGCGACGCTATCTCGCGGCGTTGGTTCGTAGGTGTGTGCATCCCCTTCCGCTCCGACCAAGACGGTCAATTCGATTTCGTCTCCACCGATG
>CAITIF010000822.1 GCA_903892365.1 uncultured Pirellula sp.
CCGATATCCGGGTCGTCGCTGCGTAGCCAAGCTTGTTCCAAGATCACTTGCACTTCGCGTCGAACGGGCGCGGTGTAGATCGATTGGTCCGACATGTCGCGACGTCTGTTTTCTACAGATGACAAAGCTTGTGCACGTACACGATCTAGTTCGCTAAAGCGGCCCGCACGCTCCAGTTGTTCTGAACATTGCAAAAACAGACTAACATCCGTCGCATCCTGACGAAACTCTTGAAGCAACACATCGGCGGCCAATCCATGCAAGCCCAATCGCGCCAAGTATTTGGCTTTCGCCAGTACAACTTGCTTGCCATAAGGATTCAGACCGATCGTTTCTAAGGCCAATTGTGTCTCACCGACCGTATCCAACAATTCCGCTAACTGCAATGAAAGTTCAAACATGGGCTCTGCCCTAGACTGAGCGCGAGCTAAGATGGCACGAACAATTGACTCCAATTTCTGCGGATCTTTCCACTCGGCGGGAAGGCGACCTGCGTAAAAGTCTTCGAGCTTTTGAACCTTTTGCCGAATCGCTAGTTCCCCTTCTGCAGATTGAGCAGCATCTTGGGAACCTTCTGGCTCAAGTGACTCAAACAACCCGCGGATAGCAGCGGGTGCTAATGGATACAAAACTTGAAATGCATCCGCTGTTTCGGAATCCTCTTTCACCAAGACGGGTTCATAGGCAGGCTGTGGTCCATACGAGCTTCGCACCAAGAAATCTGTCCACAGACTTGTCGCTTTTTCACGATCATTGAGCGTTGCCATTCGGCTAAGAAAAGGGGCCCAAGTCGCAAAGCCCTCCATCTTTTCTTTCTGAATCAATTCATCGCAAATTCGCTTTTGAACCAAGTTGCCTTGCTCGGTAAGCCCCAACTGAAAAAGAAAATCGGAAACCTCCGTTAGATTTCGAATCGCTTCGGCTGCAGGGTCCGCGGGTTCGCTATCCAGCGAAGGTCGAACGCTCGTAAAACGCTCGGATTCAATCCATTGCGAGACCGAATCTAGAGAGAGATCTTCCAGACCGATTGCGGCAAATGCTTGTCGTGTCTGTTGAGCGCTACGTCGAATCGCAAACTCGTCGTACTCCGGAAGTGACTTCAAATACAGTTCGTAATTGGTATCGTTTCCTATAGCTCGAGCAAGCAAAGCGTCCCCCGAAGCAAGCTTGGGATTGCTCCGTTTTTCGCTCTCATCCATGAGCGCTTTTTCAGCCTCATCTAAACGGCCAAGCATGATCATGACACCCACTCTTTGTTGGACCAAATTCTGAGAACCAACAATAGGAATGCGTCGGGTATCAAGCGTAAGCCAAGAATCCCACCGGTTGGATCGGATCAGCAGCCGTTCGACTTGATTGAGAATGCTTTTCTTTTTGGCAAGGTCGATCGCTTCATCGATCTTCCCTTCCGATTCCAGCAAGGCGATCTTGGCGCTGGGCAAATTGCTTTGGTCGTTGACATGCCAATCTTGAGTCAGGCCAAGTTTCGTCCACCATTGGTTGACGTAAGCCCGCTCTGCAGGCTCCAAAACAAGATCGAGAAAACGCGGGACGTACAACTCATTTTCCGTCTCCCAAGCCTTGGCGATGATTCTCTCGCGATTGGTTTCCGCCATCAGCTCCCGGCGTGTGGCCGAGTCCAACAGGCCGACCAGCTCGATCATGGCTTCCCACTTTCCCTCCGAAACGTATCGCTCCAGAACACTTGTGTCGAGCTGCCGAAGTGATTCAAGATCGTTCAGCAGCATCACACGTTCGGCAGGGGTGCCATTCGATTTTCGAAGCCGGATCAACCACCTCGCCACCGACGCTCGATAAGCATCCGGATTCCGAGACTCTTTTGCCAGCCAACCGTCAATATCCACGGACCGATCGCACAGCTTTAAAAACGATTCTCGCCTCAAGCGGTAACTTGGACCAACAAGACCTTCGAGCCAAATCTGCGCTTGATCCTCGGACGATTTTGTCTGGTCATCGCAACAGCCAATGCCGCAATCTAGAATCGCGATGCAAAGCATTGCCAAACAAAACAGCATCCGCAACCAGCATTCAGACAACAATGGGATAGATTTGAGCACTCTCGTTCCAGTCCTATAACTCCAAAGACCTTTTTCACTCTCTTCATTGTAGCCACTTGCTGTATCATGTCATGGACTCAAGCCGAGTTCTTTCGCGGTGTTGCCAAGCTATTCGATTCCATTCGGATTATGGTTCAAAAGTGCCTCCCCGAGCGGATCGAAATCCGGACCGCTAAACCCAAGGTGCAAATGTCGATGCCAACCTTCCGCATGCTGGCAAGGCAGTTTTGCTAGGGTGGCAGTCTCGCGTCCAAGATCCAACATCGTTTGCAGGTAAGAATTCATCTTCTGAGTCGTTTGCAACCAACCTTGCTGCGATTCATGACACTGCAACATTTTTAGCTTTCGGTCAAGTACGGCATCAATGTTGACTGCAAACTGGGGAATCACCAATTCATTCATGGGGGTTCGGTTGCCATGCGGCTGAGCATGATAAATGGCAACTTCCCCATCATAGGCATCCACCTGCGGTATCGTTTCGAAATTAGGAATTCCTTTGGCAAAAGCGGCGGTTACAGCTAACCGACACGTTTGCATATGGTCCTCCATGTAATCGACTGGCGCATGAGTCAAAATCAGAGTCGGTTTCGCCTGACGCACCACGGCTGCAATCTTGGCGAGATTTGATGCGTTGTAAAAAACATCTAAGTCGTCGCAAATCGGTGGATAGAACGACGCTCCTAATAGGTCAGCCGACCGCTGCGATTCCTTCAAGCGAATCGCAGCGGTTTGCTGCCGATCCGTCGTGGTGGAGCCGCAGCATCCATTGGCCACATTGCAATAATGCAACTCCCAGCCCAAATCCTTCAGGTGGAGCAGCGTTCCAGCAGCCACGAATTCAATGTCGTCTGGATGTGCAAACAAGGCCAAGGCAGATCGGGCGGGAAGAGAACTTGTCATGATTTTTGTTAGGTTGATGTGTTGAAGACGTAACGCATTTCATAGGATTGTACCAAATGAGGATCAGCTATTCGCTGATTTGATTCGCGATCAACTCAACTAACTAGCCAGACTGTTACTTTTACAGGCGTTCGGGAATGGTACGGTGGTGTTGCGTATCGACCCGGGGTGCGTTGCGCGACCCCGAGCTATGCCGTTGGACTGCTTCGCAGTCACTCGAACAATGTCCACTATGAAATCAAAGGTGTCAGGCCTCTTTCATGCAATTTGCATGAAGCTGTACTGGTGGCGTTGCGTCTTTCGATGCGCTGTGGACGCCCCTCTCGTTAGACGCTAAACCTGCATCGGTTTCCCATTGCTAATCTACAAATGCGCGTTGCTGTGGTATCCCTCGGGGAATCTGTATCCTGACAAGGATGGCAGCTTGTAGCCGGTGGTTGAGCGTCAGCGACACCACCGGAATCGTGCCCCTCGCAACACGAGCATCCTGGAAGGATGCAAGCACCCGTCACGGTATAAATGTTTCCGATCGTGCTGAACGTGGTTAGCTCTTGTTTGCTGGCACCCCGTTGGGGTGCTGTGGGCGAGCTAATGCGTGACCGGTGGTGTCGCTTGACGCTCAACCACCGGCTACAGGCTTTAATTCCTACGGAATAGAAGGCAAAAAGGCGGGCATGTTCATTTCATACAATCAACATGGAGTTGCACCGGTGGTATTGCGTCATCGATACATGATAGATCCCCCACGTGAGATGTACCGCCTGTATCGATTCCACTTTGCCAATCTGCGAATGTGCGCTGTTGCGGCTTCCCTCCGGGGATTTGCATCCTGGAGGGATACAAGCTTGTAGCCGGTGGTTGAGCGTCAGCGACACCACCGGAACGGCGTCCCTTGCGACATGAGCATCCTGGGAGG
>CAITIF010000823.1 GCA_903892365.1 uncultured Pirellula sp.
CGAGCGTGTCTTGAATGCGAGACCCGTGGTGACAGGCCAAGTTCTAATGACGATTGCTGATCTTACGTCGGATTGGGAAGTGGAAGTGTTGATGCCTGAGAAGCGGATGCGATACTTGGATCTTGCGATGGAAGAAGCGAAGAAATCAGGCAAAGGTTACTTGGATGTCGAATTCATTTTGATGTCCGAAGCATCGGTCTACTACAAAGGAAAGCTGTATCCTGAGGGCATCGGCCAACGTGCGGAATTGGATGCAGAAGATGGAGCGGTCGTAAAATTGAGATGCATTCCCGATCCGGATGCAATGTCCAACATCAAGCGATTTCCAGGCGCTCGAGTCAAGCTGGACGTGAAGTGCGGGAAACGAAGCGCTGCGTTTGTGGTCTTCCAAGACCCGATCGAGTGGGTTCGAGCGCACGTCCTGTTTTAATCGTATTTTGAAAAAATCGAATAGGTGCAATTTTGATGATAGATCGTAAATGGTACGTGGGTTTGCCTTTGGCTGTTGCAGTTGGCGGTAGTGCATTGGCGATTGGATTGGTGCCAGGCGTAAGGTCATGGCTTGATCAATCATTTCCCCAGTTGGGAATCAATGGCCAGCCATCCTCCTTGGCTTCTTCGGCAGCCTCGTTCGGGAGGATCGATGCAGCATCGCTAGGTTCGGCATCTCTGAAGGACATCGATGGGGCGGCAGATAGCTTGACTGCGGATCAGGGCAGTTTGCCGGAGTTGCCTGGTGAGCCAGCCGCTTCGTTGGACGAAGGTATGGTCCGGTTCGCTCAAGCGACAAAGCCGATCGAGAACAGGAATGTTAAGCCAACCAATGCATTGCCTGTTCGATTTGCGCAAGACCAGAGTCCAGAGATCCCGCAAGCGCCTCGCTCGGGACTTTCTGTGCCTGTGGCCAACAATCAAGCGGCTCAGTCGAGAAGTGGTTCGCTGATGGTCACCAACGCCCAGCTTCGATTTCCACAAGACATCTTCATTGCAGCCCAATCTGAAGGGATTATTACTGAGCTATTCGTAGATGATGGGTCGGTAGTGAAGCAGGGGGAAATCATGATCTGTCTCGATCCGCGAATCGCACAAGCCGAGTCGGACGTATCCACTCAAGAACTCCTAGCAGCAAAAATTAAGCTGAAAGATGACAGCAGTATTCGTTATGCCAAAGCAGCTGTGGACGTGGCTCAAGTGGAGCTCGAAATCTCCGACGATTTGAACAGCCAAGGTGCCGAGAGCGACTTGGATAACCGAAAGAAGCGTCTTGAGCTTACCAAGGCGCAACTGCAGATAACGGTTTCGCAGAATGAAAAGGAGCAACAAGCGGCCGCGGTTGCTTTGCAGGAAGCGAAGCTGAAAGCGACGTTGGTGCAAGTAGAGCTGCGGAAGATTCCTGCTCACTGGGATGGCTTTGTGAGTGAAGTCGCAAAGAAGCAGTACAGCTTCGTGCGTCCTGGCGAAGTGATCTGCCGATTGACTTCGATGAAGAACATTCGTGTGGTTGGCAATGCGGAAGTGAATGTTGCACCTCACCTGCTCCTGAACGCACCCGCTCGAGTGCGTATTCTGGTTCCTGGAATACCGGATGCTCCCGTCGTGGATGGGGTAGTAACCTATGTCTCGCCAAGATCGGAATCTCCGAAGGTTTACCCCATTCATGTGGACATTGAAAATCAATTGACGCCGGACGGACAGTACTTTTTCCGCGAAGGAATGGAAGCGACTATTGAAGTCATGGTTGGGGCAAAGTAAGGCCCGGTCAAACCAAATTGTTTCCTGCGAGATAATCAAAAGGTAAGTTATTCATGACGACGATGGCGGATTCACTAGTCAACAGCGCGATGCGTCCATTGCGGCTGCGCCGTCGTCCTGACTTGGAATCTAGGCGTCATAAGTACGATGGGCGCGCCTACTGGGTTGTGAAGGAGCCGGTTGGCTTAAACTACTTTCGATTCCATGAAGAGGAATTCGCAATCCTCAACATGCTGGACGGCCAGAATTCGCTGCAGCAAATTCGCGAAACATTTCAAGCCGAGTTTGCTCCCCAGCGAATCTCGTTGCAAGACTTGCAACAATTCGTTGGCATGCTTCACCGTAGCGGTTTGGTCATCTCCCATGCAGGGGGACAAGGCAGACAGTTGCGTCGTCGTGGAGACCAAAAGAAAAAACGCGAGCTTGTCGGTAAGTTTACGAACATATTCGCAATTCGCTTTCGAGGTATCGACCCCGAAAAGATTTTGAATCGGCTTTTGCCATGGTTCGGGTGGCTATTCACCACGTGGTGTTTACTGCTGGTGACTGTAATCGGATTGATGGCGATCACACTTGTTTTGGTGAATTACCAAGAGTTCAAGGGTAAGCTTCCCACGTTTGAACAGTTCTTTGCCGCGGACAATTGGCTGTTCCTAGGAATCACCATGGCCTGCGTGAAGATTCTTCACGAGTTTGGGCACGGGCTAAGCTGTAAGAAGTTCGGCGGTGAATGCCACGAGATGGGCTTCATGATGCTGGTCTTTACCCCCTGTTTGTATTGCAATGTTTCGGACTCGTGGATGTTGCCAAACAAGTGGCAGCGGGTGTTCATCGGCGCAGCGGGCATGTACGTAGAATTGATATTGGCCTCGATCGCCACCTTCTTATGGTGGTTTAGCGAGGACGGAATGTTCCGCTTCCTCTGTTTGAGCGTCATGTTCATCTGCTCGGTAAGCACGGTAGTTTTCAATGGCAATCCGTTGCTGAGATTCGACGGGTATTACATCACGATGGACGCTCTGGAAATCCCCAATCTTCGCCATAAGTCGAGCGAGATACTGAAGCGGTGGTTTCAAAAGAATTGTTTGGGGCTTGAGCTTCAAGAAAACCCGTTTTTACCTCAGCGGAATCAATTGCTGTTCGGTATCTACACGATTGCCTCGTTTGTGTATCGCTGGGTAGTCGCTTTCGGAATCATTATGTTCTTGAACCAAGTTCTCAAGCCCTATGGATTGCAATCGTTAGGACGGGCCTTTGCGATTGCGGGTGTCGCAGGGATGGTTGTGCCAGGTGTCATGTCGATTTACAAATTTTTCAAAACTCCAGGAAAGGCGGCAAAGATGAAACGAGCCAACATCTTGACAAGCTTGGCAATCACGTCGGGAATCTTGGCTTTCATTTGCTTCTTCCCACTTCCGTTCTACGTCTATTGTGCTGCTGAAGTCCGACCAGAGGATGCGTACGAGGTCCGAACTTTGGTTGCGGGCAAACTTGTGGGCTGGGATGCCAAGCCTGGCGATTCGATCAAAGCGGGCGATAGTATTGGCCGTTTGGAGAACCCCGAACTCCATTTTCAACGCAATTCCGCTGAGGGCGAAGTACGCACAACCCAAACTATCCTGGAACAACTGGAGTTCGATTCAGTAACTACACCTCGATTGAAACAGAATGTCCGCGCCCAGCAAAGCGAACTCAAGAAGAAGCAAGAACTGCTTCAGACTGTTAAAGACAAAGAAGCCAATTTGGTAATTCGAAGCCCAATCAACGGGATACTCTACCAACCGCCGGATAAGGAAGAGAGCAAAGCTGCGAAAGCGCAAGAACAATTGTCGAGCTGGTGGGGCAGCCCATTCACGCCCGTGAACTCCGAGGCCTACTTCACCGAAGGTGAGCTCGTATGTCTAGTCGGTCCTAATGATAAAATGGAAGGGGTGATGGTGGTCGACCAGCACGACCGCGATCTTGTGAAAGTTGGCGATGAAGTCGAGATCATGTTCGACGCGGCACAACTGGAATCCGTCACTGGAAAAGTCTTCAGCTTTGCAGAAACCGAAATGAAAGAAAGCCCTTCCAATCTTGCAATTTCTGCGGGCGGAAAGCTTGACACCAAAACGGATGAGTACGGTAGAACTCGCCCAATCAGTACATCTTACCAAGCCAAAATCGTTTTCGATGCAACCGAGGTGCCATTGCGGCCCGGCTATCGTGGACAAGCTAAAGTCCACCTGGCCTGGAGATCCCTTGGTTCCCGGTTATATCGTTACGTTACGAAAACCTTCAACTTCGAATTTTAAGACTATTTGATTCCAAGTCTGCACGGACCGAAGTTGCGTGGTAGATTCAGTGTTGTTCGGAGAGAGGCTCTGAGCAAATCCTATCCTTGTTTGTTAGTTTGTTTCTCAGGAGAGAAAATTATGTCGACAGATGTAGCA
>CAITIF010000824.1 GCA_903892365.1 uncultured Pirellula sp.
AGGAACTTGGGGTGTCTTCGTGACCTGACTTAAAATCACAATCTCTTGAATCTGCTCAATCTGCAAGGCGAACGCCTTATTCTCAATCCGGAGGGCAACAAATTGAGCCACGTTTTTAGCACGATTGTCGGTTACAACGCTCGTCGTCTTCACGATAGGCTCGATCGGGTAGGAAATCAGCATGAATTGGAAAGCCAGCAGTCCAGAGATTGACACGACAGTCAAAGTTGGAAAGTGAAACATCTCAAGGGATCGCACTAAAAGTCGGGGTGGGTTCTTGGGAAAACAAGGGCGGATGACCCGTTCTCGACATGAAGCAGAATTTCGAATTCAGAAATTGTTGCTTTTGCCACCCCCAACAGGGCCTAACCCAGAATAATACCGATGCGTTTTACGCATCGCGGATATGTCAGCGTTGCATTGGACGAACGTACTGACAAAGCGAACAATAGCGAAGTCAGTTCGAATGACTGAGTCCTAAGTAATTGATTTCCCAGAAAGATGTATGGAGAGCTCATGAAGACCAAGACGAATTTCGCTCGTTATCTAGCGGGCCTTGCAATGATCAGCATCGCGTCGCCAGTATTTGCACAGAATGGCGAATCACCAGCGGAAAGGAACTCCCCTTCGAAACCAGTTCGAGAATCGGAAAGCAGCAGTAAGTGCCCGGTTATAGGGGGCGATCAACGCGATGTTTCTCAACGAAACACGGCGGCAGGTAACCTGTCGAACGCGGATTGGTGGCCAAATCAACTGAACCTGCAAATGCTCCATCAGAACTCGGCGAAGAGCAATCCAATGGGGGCCAAGTTTGACTATGCAAAGGAGTTCAAAACGCTGGATCTGGAGGCGGTTAAAAAGGACCTGCATGCAGCGATGACCACTTCTCAAGACTGGTGGCCAGCGGATTACGGACATTACGGCCCGCTATTCATCCGGATGGCTTGGCACAGTGCAGGCACCTATCGTATCGTATTGCAGATGGTCGTGGTGGTGCATCGTCGGGGACGCTTCGTTTTGCTCCTTTGAATAGCTGGCCCGATAATGCCAACCTGGACAAAGCTCGCCGTTTGCTATGGCCCATCAAGCAGAAATATGGAAAGAAAATTTCTTGGGCCGATCTTATGGTGCTAACTGGTAACGTCGCTCTGGAGTCGATGGGATTCAAGACTTTTGGCTTTGCGGGTGGACGCGAAGATGTATGGGAACCGGAATCGGATGTCTATTGGGGTTCAGAAAGCGAATGGTTAGGAGACAAGCGTTACACAGGTGATCGCAAGCTTGAGAATCCTTTAGCCGCAGTTCAAATGGGTTTGATTTATGTGAACCCTCAAGGGCCCAATGGGAAGCCAGATCCGTTAGCCGCCGCCATAGACATTCGTGAAACGTTCGCTCGCATGGCGATGAACGATGAAGAAACCGTCGCCCTGATCGCGGGCGGTCATACGTTTGGAAAAGCTCACGGTGCAGCCGACGCAAGCAAATTTGTCGGCGCGGAACCCGAGGGTGCCAGCATCGAAGAGCAAGGGATGGGCTGGAAAAATTCGTTTGGCAAAGGGAACGCTGGCGACACCATCACCAGTGGATTGGAAGGCGCTTGGACCTCTACACCCACCGCTTGGTCCAATGAGTATTTTGAAAACCTTTTTCAATACGAATGGGTTCTAGTGACCGGTCAAGGTGGCGCATTGCAATGGACACCCAAGGAAGAGTCCGCGAAAGGGACCGTGCCCGACGCACATGATCCTTCCAAGCATCACGCTCCGATGATGTTCACAACCGATTTGGCTCTGAAACTGGATCCCATTTATGGCCCAATTTCCAAACGGTTTCACGAGAACCCCGATGAGTTTGCGACGGCCTTTGCGAAAGCATGGTACAAGCTAACTCATCGCGACATGGGGCCGGTATCTCGTTATCTTGGTCCTTGGGTCGCAGAACCCCAGTTGTGGCAGGACCCCATTCCCGCCGTCGACCACAAGCTGATCGATGATAAAGACATCGCTGCATTGAAAGGAAAGATCCTCGCGTCCGGCCTGTCGGTATCGCAACTGGTTTCAACCGCCTGGGCATCGGCCTCCACATTCCGTGGAACAGACAACCGCGGCGGCGCCAACGGTGCCAGGATCCGACTTGCTCCTCAGAAAGACTGGGAAGTGAATAACCCCACCGAGTTAGCGAATGTCCTGAGTAAACTGGAGAAAGTTCAGTCCGATTTTAATAAAGCACAGACCAACGGCAAAAAAGTTTCTTTGGCAGATTTGATTGTCTTGGGTGGTGGTGCTGCCATCGAGGTGGCAGCCAAGAAAGGTGGCCAAGTCGTCCGAGTTCCATTCACGCCAGGAAGAACCGATGCGACACAAGCGAACACTGAC
>CAITIF010000825.1 GCA_903892365.1 uncultured Pirellula sp.
CGGCTTGGTAGCTTAGAACCTACAGGGCCCTTTGCATTAACAAACTCATTGGCGGGGTTCTTGTTGGTTTGGATCGTCTTTTTGGTGGCCATTGCAATTCTTGTTGCTAGCCGTGGGATTGAAACCAAAGATGCGCGTCGCTCACTGTGTTGGCTATTGGGTATTCTGGTGATGTTGACGTACGCTATTTGGCTGACGCGGAGTCGCTCCGCACTCTTGGCGATGGGGGTTGGAGGCGCATCGGTGCTTTGGTTTGTTCCGTATATAAGAGAGCGATGCTTGAGTTTGTCTCGAACCTATCGGATGGTCCTCGTCGGAGTGGCTTGTTGCTTCCTTTTTGCGATTGTGTACATAGCTATTCGTGAACCTCAACTGTTTACAGAAGCAGGCAAATCCCTTTCTTACCGGTGTGAGTATTGGCAGGGCGCTTGGAAGATTGTTCAGATGCATCCTTGGTATGGAGTTGGCTCGGGCAATTTTCAAAGTAGCTATGCGCAAGTGAAAGCCATCACGGCATCCGAAACACCCGCAGATCCCCACAATTTCTTAGTGGAAGTGACCTGCGTCGGTGGAATCCCATTGCTGATCTTTTTATTGGCTATTGTATCGATGATCGCGTATCCATTGGTTTCTGGACGCATCCGGAAAGAAGACGCTACCCCCGCTTTGAGTTCGAGCGACAAAAGCAGCGTCGTCAAATCCACGAAAGGCTTTGGGCTTATTGCGATCGGGGCAATCCTTACTTGTTTAAGCCTGTCCGCCTTCTACTACTTGGCAAATAACGACGACACATGCATGGCATCACTCCTGTTTTTCGGATGCGGCTTCATCACTTGGATCGGAATATGCAACAGCAAAATTCCTTTCAGCGGTAGGGAGATGAGACTTGCTTGCTTGGTGTCGGCTGGAGCGATGCTATTGCATCTGTGCTTTTCAGGCGGATGGATGACACCGGGTTTGATGTGTAGTTTTTCAGTGCTCGTTAGTTTAGGACTTCGGTGCGATTGCAATCCAAGACCAGGAAACGAGACTCTCTCGATGGCTTCCCGAAGCGTATTGAACTCAACCATGCGTCGGGTTTCGCTTCCCATTCTTCTTTTGGCTTCGACCTTCGATCTGGCAAGGACTCTTTGCCTTCCATTGCTTGCCACCTCGGATGAACTGGCTCTTGCCCCGAGTATCGTATCGAGTCGCAGTGTCGACGATTGGTTGAAGACGATGCAACTGGATCGCTGGGATCCTGCGATTCCAAGAAGGGTTGCCAACCAATGTGTGGAGGCTCTCACCAAACGCAATCTGTCGCGCGAGGAAAAAGCGAAATGGCTCGCCGCCTTCGATGTCGCATCTCAAGAATTTCTCCGGCGCGATGCTAACCATTGGTCCGCTGCTGCGGAATGCGGGAGATGGCACACGTTTCTTGGCGAGAAAGAGGAAAGGACGAATCAGGATTTCGGGGGCAAACAAGCCACTTCGGACCATCGCCGAAGGGCGCTGGCAAATTTCAACCGTGCTGCCCAACTGTACCCGAATTCGGCTACCTGCCAATTGCAGGCTGCGGTGGCAGCGGCTTGGGCCGGCGAATCGAATAACAGCATCGAAAAGATGGAAGCTGCCATCAAGATTGATCGAACGACAGCTCACCTGGATAGGAAAATTCAGGTTTCCGTTGTGATCTTTCCGTATTCGCTTGAAGCTGAGGGTAGCCATTTGCCAAAAGCCGCACGAGAGGCCCTAGAACCGATGGCTGCAAGAGGCGAACCAGTACTGGATTGGCTGCGTAATCAGAGCCAATAAAGCGTCAATGTGGATTCTGACTGGGGAAAAGCGTAATTTCAAAGCCACTTTATTGCTAACTCGGCTGCTCAAAAATCCATTTATGCGTGTTAGAATAATGGGCCAGGACAGGTTCGTCCCACCGAAGTCCTGAGTATGCTTGAAGTGAATGTGGACTTGTTTTCTCGTGGTTGAATGATCGAAATGCGAACTCTCCTATTCTGCGTACTATGTGTCGGCATCGGCTTCGGAATCGCGAAGTATCGCGTCGCCGCTGAAACCGCCAACATTCGGAACATTCTTGGGCTCAAGGACGATATGGATGAGTCCATCGCCAAGAGCTTGGAAGACGCTCGGCAGCCCGGCAAGATCGAAGTGGTTGGCGGCGCGGAGTTTAACTTTGGGACCATGAAGCAAGGTTCCCGAAGAACTCATTCGTTTACTTTGAAAAATATAGGGGGCCAGCCCGTCGAAATTGCTTTCAAGTCAAGCACATGCAAATGCACCGTTGGGAAACTCAAGGATAAAATGCTTGACCCCGGTCAAGAAACCAATGTCGAACTGGAATGGTATGCAGAAAAAGGTACTAAGGAATTCGCTCAAACAGCAACGATCTCAACAAGTGTCTACGGCCAAGAAGAAATCAAGTTGACGATCAATGGCAACATTGGCGTTTCCTACGTGTTTTCGCCACCAACCATCGATTTTGGTGATGCTCTTTCCACAGAAACAAAAACGATTCAAGGTCGCATGTACAGCTTCGAAGAACTACCGATTGATATTGAAACCGGGGGTTGGGCGGAGTCTGCGTTAGCGAAATACTTCGACGTCAGAATTCTAAGTATTGAAACGGTCGCTCCCGGTTCGATCTCCGATTTTGCAGATGCGAGACAAACCATGGACTTCGAGGTGACTCTTTTGAAAGGTGTTCCGCCCGGGCGTTTTAATGGGGAAATCGTGTTCCGAGGTACTCGCTCCACGGAAGCTCAGCAAGGCTTCGCTACTTGTGCATCCATGGGGCGGTCGGTCTCCTCGATCAGCATTGTGGGTGGGCGAGAATTCAACGAGGAAAACGATGTCCTATCGATGGGTGTAGCGGAATCACGAAAAGGTATTAAGAAGAGCATTATCCTCAAAGTCAAAAACATTGATGGTCAACCGCCCGAAGTGAAGGTCCGAGAAATCCTCCTGCAAGAGCTCGATCCGAACATTTTGAAGGTCACGATTGGTGAACCAAAAGTATCCGGCTCACAAAGCCTGTTCCCTGTCACGATCGAAGTACCCCCTGGTACCGCACCCTGTGAGCTGAATGGTTCGTTCAGCAAAGATTTCGGGAGAATAGTTTTCGAAACCAATGTCGAAACCGCCCGCGAATATCCGATGTTTATCAAGTTCAAAATAACGGAATAAGACACGATTCGTTCGCATGATTGGAGCAGTGCCCGTGGTTAACCGAGGCTGGGAACCCAGATTGCCTAAATCCACATTCTTGGTTTTGGGGGCTGCTGCGTGCCTTGGTTCCGTCCTGGTGCCCGCCTTGAACGGTGAACCACCGAAGTCTCCCGCCCCTAAAAAGGTGGTCATTCGTTTCCCGGAAAAGCTCGCCGGTTCCACTGCTGAGAATGAGTCGCCCCAAGAACCGAAGCCCAAATCCGACGTGAAGCTGACAGACGTCGGCCGAGCTTCCGCTGTACCAGTTCCAGGAAAACAAGATGCGGCCGGACCAATCAATGTTGCTACCGAAGAAGAGCGCAATCAAAAGATCGCAGTGGATTGGAAAAATCCATCGGTAGTTTTTTTTATTACTGGTAAACAATATGGCTACATGGAACCCTGCGGTTGCACAGGCCTTGAAAACCAAAAGGGCGGCCTGAACCGACGTGATAGCTTGCTATCTACCATTCGCCAACGTGGCTGGAACGTAGTTCCCATTGATGGTGGAAACCAAGTTCGAAGACGCGGCGCCCAGTCAGAAATCAAGTACGACTGGACGGCCAACGCCCTGAACACCATGGGCTACCAAGCGACCACGTTCGGAGAGGACGACTTGCAACTAAGCGTTGGGTCTTTGCTGTTATCGATGGCCGAAGCCAATGGCAATGGTGGTCTCTTTGTTTCCGCCAACGTGAGCGTGGAGCCCAGCTTTGACATGAAGTTCAAGACCTTCGTCGTGAATGGAAAAAAAATCGGGGTCACAGGCGTACTTGGCGACGAGAACGCCAAGAAAGTTGAGAACAAGGACATCTCTATCACAACGAGTGTTGTTGCCTTGAAGAAAGTCATGGAAGACCTCAAGCGTGAGAAGTGCGATTATCTGATCTTGATCGCGCAAGCTTCTTTGGAAGAGTCCCGCGTTTACGCTCAGCAAGTTCCTGGCTTCTCGCTGCTGATTACGTCCGGTGGCTATGGGGAACCGACGTACCGTCCTGAACTTGTCGAGGGAACTCAGACTCAAATGGTTCAGATGGGAATCAAAGGAATGTACGTGGGCTTATTCGGTCTTTTCGACGACCCATCCCAGCCATTTCGCTATCAACGAGTCGCTCTTAGTTCCCAATTCCCGCCACGGATTGGTAAACCCCGCCCAAGTGGTGGTCTCGGTCGATTGATGGCCACCAGGCCAGGAGCCCTCTCGATGGACGCACGCGAACTCGCCTTGCACCTTTTCCAGACCACCTATTACGACTCCATCGACCGTGGTGATATGGCCACCGCGGTATCTGCTTTCCATGAAGATATCCAGTGGTCACACGTGCAGGTGTGGGAACACCACGATTACCGCCGCCGCGACCAGCCCACACGGTTCAACGGGCGCCAAGAAGTTCAAGACTTCCTGAGCGAACGCGTGGACAAGCTGAAAGAAGCCGGCATTCGCCATCGCGTGCGCGATTTGGTGTGCGACGGTGAACGCGGCGCTTTTCTGGCGGCGGTTGAAGGCCCCGGTCCCGAACGGCC
>CAITIF010000826.1 GCA_903892365.1 uncultured Pirellula sp.
CGACCACTAAACCTTATCGAAGTCTTGTTTCACATCCCTAGTTTCCTACCATTCACGGAGAAATTTTTATGGCAAAAGTAAATGAAGCGCTCGGCATGATCGAGACCAAGGGCTTTGTGTCCTTGATCGAAGCTGTCGATGCAATGATGAAGGCAGCCAATGTCCAATTCTTGGGCTGGGACAAAGTCGGTAGCGGCTTGGTTTCTGCATTCGTTAGCGGCGACGTCGCTGCTGTGAAAGCAGCCACCGACGCCGGTGCAGCTGCAGCCGGTCGAATCGGCCAAGTCTTGAGCGTTCAAGTGATCGCTCGGCCACACGATGATCTGTACAAGGTTCTCAAGGTGAACGCTGCCAAGTCAGCGGCTGAGTAATCTGACCTCCATTCATCCACCTCCCAACATTTATAGAGATAGAACAACATGCAAAATGCAATTGGATTGATTGAAACCAAAGGTCTCTTGGCCTTGATCGAAGCCACCGACGCGATGGCAAAGGCTGCCAACGTCGAGATCGTGAAGCGAGTTGATATCGGCGGTGCCTATGTCACTACGATGGTCAGCGGCGATGTCGGAAGCGTTCGCGCAGCCGTCGAAGCCGGTGCCGCAGCAGCAGCTCAAGTGGGCGAATTGGTTAGCAGCCACATTATCCCACGACCAGCCGAAGGCTTGATCGCAGCGTTCTTCAAGTAGACCCTACCAACGGAGTGACGGAATAATACCATGAAGGTTCTAGTTGCCAATTTAGGCTCAACCAGCTTTAAGTATCGATTGTTCGACATGACCGACGAGAAGCAACTCGCGCGGGGAGGTGTCGAACGTATCGGATCAGCCGAAAGTCGCTGTTTCGTAGAAATCGGTTCCTATAAAGGCGAAATGACTAAACCGATTCCCTTCCACGGGGTAGCGGTCGAAGCATGTATCTCACAGCTCACCGATCCAACCCATGGTTGTATTCAAAGCGCTTCGGAGATTAGTGCGATTGGTTTCAAAGCGGTTCACGGTGGACGCCTGTCCGGTGTGCAACGCATTGATGAGCATGTATTGGCAGCCATGGACGAAATGAATTCGGTCGCTCCTGCTCATAACCCGCCCTACATGGCGGCGATGAAGCAATTGGCTGGCATGTCGCAAATTCCTTTGGTGGCTGCTTTTGAAACGGATTTTCATCAGACCATTCCCGAGGCTTGGAAGCGGTACGCTTTGCCTGCCGACATCGCAAATACCTTGCCGATCCGCAAGTGGGGATTCCACGGCGCATCGCATCGTTTTATCGCGGGTCGGGTCGCACAGTTGCTAGGTCGAACCGACGCTCGTGTGATCTCTTGCCATTTAGGCGGAAGCTCATCCTTGTGCGCTATTCGCGATGGAAAGAGTGTTGCAACAACCATGGGCATGAGTCCTCAGACTGGCCTTCCTCAAAACAATCGCGTGGGTGATCTCGATCCATATGCATTGCCTTTGATGATGGAACATACCGGTATGAGCTTGGTTGGGTTGCTGCATCATCTGTCGACAAAAGCCGGATTGCTGGGCTTATCGAACGGCGTATCAGGGGACATCCGCGATTTAGAAAAGGCTGCCGACGGCGGCAATGCTGACGCAAAGTTAGCGTTGGACGTTTACGTGGCTGAGATCCGACGCCAAATGGGTGGCATGCTGATGGCTTTAGGCGGTTTGGATGCAATCGTTTTCACCGGTGGAATCGGCGAAAATGGTGCCCGTATTCGGCAATCGGTTTGCGAAGGGCTCGTCGACTTAGGGATTCAGCTTTCCGAAGCCAACAATAGCGGCGGAGCCACCGAGCGACGTATCGATGCCTCCACTGGCAAAGTCCAAATTTGGATTGTGCCCACCAACGAAGAACTGGTTGTCGCACGTCAAACCGTCGCTGCGATCCAAAGTTAAAGTCGTTAACCCAAGAGACCAAGTCTATGTTCGTCGCGAAAGTCACAGGAGCCGTAGTCTCCACGCAAAAGGTCGACACCATGATCGGGCAAAAGCTGCTCGTGGTTGAGCCCTTTCGTTTGGAACCTAACGAGCGAACGGAATTGATTTCAACGGGTAGAACTTTTATCGCGGTGGACACCCTGGGCGCAGGGGTCGGCGACATGGTTCTGATCACCCAAGGCAGTAGTGCTCGATTCACCCCAGAAACCAGCAAGCTTCCCATCGACTGTGTCATTATCGGTATCGTCGATACCGTTCATATTGAAAAAAATAGCGTTTACAAACGTCAGTAATCCACTCGCAAAACAACTATGCAAATCAACGAAAACCTCATCCGCTCCGTTGTCGAACAAGTGCTTAGCGAAGTACGCGGTAACCAATCGGGCGCATCCACCATGGCTGCGAATCCCGTATCGGCTAGTAGCTCGACTGCCCTTGGCCGATTCGGACTTTTTAGCAACGTCGACGATGCGGTCCGTTCGGCTCGCGCTGCCTTCGAACAGATGCGAGAACGACCGATCGCAGATCGTCGGAAGATTATCGACATCGTTCGCCGCATCTCCATTGATCAGTGTGTCGAACTGGGAACGATGGAAATGGAAGAGACCAAAATTGGTCGTCTCGAACACAAGATCGCCAAGCTCAAAACGCTCGGCGAACGAACGCCGGGTGTCGAATTCCTGAAGACGGAATGCTACAGTGGCGATCATGGATTGGCAGTGATTGAGCATGCCCCATTCGGCGTCATCGGAGCGATCACACCAGTAACGCATTCGCTTCCAACCATCACAGGCAACGCGGTTAGCATGATTGCGGGTGGCAATGCTGTCGTGGTGAACCCGCACCCAAGTGGTCGCAAAGTGGCC
>CAITIF010000827.1 GCA_903892365.1 uncultured Pirellula sp.
GAAGATCGTCTCTGCCTGACGATTTGCATCCCAGCATGATCATTGCGGTAGCGAACATTGCGCGTTTCCGAGAGCTTCGAAAAGGAGAGGAGTATTCGTTTGGCGACGATGCAGGCGGTCCCGCTAAGCCTGATGCGGTTCTTGCCAATCTTTTGCGCGATGGGCCCGCGCTTGGCATGCATGTTTGGATATGGGCGGATTCGGCTGGGACCTTGACGCGATGGATTTCGAGGCAAGCTTTGCGAGACATCGAGCTCCGAATTCTGATGCAGATGAGTGCTTCCGATTCGAACCAGTTGATCGATTCCAACACGGCTAATCGGCTAGATCGGTACGTGGTGTTGGTCCACGACGACGTTGAAGGGAAAGCTATCAAACTGCGTCCCTATGCACTCGGTCAGACATTAGAAAAGTTGTCGCGATAGATCTTGACTTGTAAGTTGCCGATCTTCTATCTCTTACCCAGATCATGAAGACAGCAATACTACTACCAACTTGGGTAGGTGATGCTTGCATGGCAACACCTACGATTCGAGCGATCCGACAAGGACTGAGCAAGATATCTCATCTTTGCCTTGTAGGAAGGTACGCACCGATTGCGGTACTGGAAGGAATGCCAGAGGTTGATCAATCGATTACCTTCAAACCGAAATCGAAGGATCCCAAGGTGTTTTCCCGTCGAGGCTTGATCCAAGAGCTGAAGCGTCAGGAATTTGACTCTATCATTTTGCTTCCGAACTCACTTTCGGCGGGATTGATTGGCTACATGAGTGGTGCCAAGCAGCGAGTTGGGTTTGCCAAAGATGGCCGGTCGTGGCTGCTTACCGATCGGATCCCGGTCCTGCAAAACGGGGTGGACAACCGAGAACTGTCAACCATCGACTATTACCTGAAGATTGCGGAGTATCTTGGTTGCGAGGTGAATGACCCTTCCATGAAGATTTGGCTCACGGAATCCGACCGATCGGCAGCGAAAGACATGTTTGATTCCTTTGGCTTTGATTGGAATCATCCGACCGTCGTCATCAATTCTGCGGCAGCGATGTCGGAAGCGAAGCAATGGCCTTCTGGGCATGCTAGTCGGGCGGCTAAGGAGCTAGCCGTTCAGCATGGACTGCAAGTGATCATTCACTCTGGGCCCGGCGACCGCCAAAAGTCCAATGCAATCGAGTTTGGAGCAGGGCATCCGCGAGTCAAGAGCATGGGGCGAGTCGAACACTTGCCGATTGGCTTGAGCAAAGCCGTGCTGGAACAAGCCAGCGTGGTTGTTTCGTCGGACAGTGGGCCTAGGCATATGGCGGCGGCTTTGAATCGTCGTGTCGTTGCGCTGTTTGGGCCGACTGCGGTCGACAAGTACAAAACGTACAATTTGCCTGAGCGGGTTGTGAGTATTCCAATGGCTTGTCAGCCCTGTGGCAAAGATAAATGCCCGTTGGTTCACAACAATTGCATGCACGGGTTGGCTTATCCGATGGTGGTCGCTGCCGTTTTGGATCAGTTGCAATTGTCGTTACCGGGTTGGAATTCGCCCCGCGATCGCTTGCCGATCCTGAATCAGGGGTCCATGCTTCCTAGAACCGCGGCTTGATTGGTGCTACAATCTGCGGCTTGTCGCACGATTTAAGCCATTTCTTTCTAGACGCAAATTTCTATGGTACGCAATCCTTCCTTGGACCTGACTCAATACATCCGCAATGTTCCCGATTTTCCAAAACCTGGGATTTTGTTCAAGGATATCACCCCGCTCTTGGGCAATGTCGACGCGTTTCGCGAGACGATAGCACGGATGGCGGATCCCTTTCGAGGTCAGAAGATCGATAGCCTGGTGGCTGCTGAAGCGCGAGGTTTCATTTTCGCGGCTCCTCTAGCGTTGGAGCTTGGGGCAGCCTTTGTGCCAGTACGTAAGCCAGGCAAGCTGCCGTTTGAGAAGCACTCATTTAGCTACGACTTGGAATACGGAAGCGATACGCTTGAAATGCATAAGGATGCTGTTGTCGCTGGGCAACGCGTGCTCGTCGTTGACGATCTCTTGGCGACCGGGGGAACCGTGGAGGCGTGTTGCAAGCTGTTAGCCAACAACGACGTGGAGGTCGCTGGCTGTTTGTTTTGCATTGAACTGACCGGCTTGAAGGGGCGATCGCGGCTGCAACCGTTCAATATTTTCAGCTTGCTTCAATACTAGAATGTCGAAGGTTTCCAACCATTTGAGCCGCAGGCGCTAGCCGCGTTATTGATCGCAAAATTGATTCGTCGCAGCTAGCGCTTGCGGCTCAGTGAAAACCATAACTTCGACTTGAAGACGCACACGATTTCTATGAGCAACCAGGGCAAACTTGCAGACGGAGCTGAACGGACGCTTGCGGTTTTCGGCTTGAATCTTGATCGCGTCCATCAAGAGGACGCCGCGCAACCAACGATTCCGATCCGTAAGCCCACGAGGCCGAAATGGTTGGTCCCTACGCTGTTGTTGTTTGCAACACTTCTGTCGATGACGTGGGCGGGAATTACGGCATGGTCGCCTGTTTATTTGATGGAGGAGGCTCAGCAACGAGGTTCCTTATTCGAAGTCCGTCGGCATGTTTTAGCGAATTGGTTTCC
>CAITIF010000828.1 GCA_903892365.1 uncultured Pirellula sp.
ATGTTCGCTTCTGGAAACGTTAGTCTTCCTTACCTGCGCGGGTTTCTTTCCGAAGTCGAAGAGAAGCACAAAAAGTTCCTCGAAGGAACCATGCGAGTGGATATCTTCGGGGTGAAAGAAGGCGGAGGGGTCGACGACAAACTGTTAGGACCAATTCGCCCCGAAGTTCCAGTCTTGAAGCGAGGCGAAAGCTACTTGCTCGAGTCGGTCGTTCGCACCTTGAAGGTTGGGCATGAATTCACTCAAGGCACCGTCGATTCCAATGAAGTCTGGCTGGAAGTGACTCTTCAAAGCGGCGACCGCACGATCGGTAAGAGCGGTTCGATGGACGCCAAGGGAGAGGTGGATCGTCGATCGCACTTCATCAACGTGTTCATGTTGGACAAAGAAGGGAACCGTATCAACCGACGTAACCCTCAAGATATCTTCACGCCACTTTACAACCATCAGATTCCGCCCGGGTCGGGGCAAGTGGTCCACTACGGATTCGTAGTCCCCGATGACGTGACCGAATCGATTACCGCTACCGTCAAGTTGCAGTACCGCAAGTTCGATCACGAGTACATGGAGATCGTACACAATCAACGCCGACCAGGGGACAACGACTTCCCCGGTACAACCATCGAAACCGCTGACGGTTCGAAAGTGTACAAGAACGACTTACCCATTTTGACCTTGGCCATGGACTCCGTCACCTTCCCGGTCGACGGCCTCGCAACCGAGCTTCCCAAGCAAGAATCGAAGATACCTGCCTGGCAGCGATGGAATGATTACGGAATCGGCCTGTTTTTAGAAGGCAAAGCGGAACTCAAGCAAGCCGAACAAGCGTTCTTGGAAGTCGAAAAGCTGAATCGATTCGACGGGCCTCTTAATTTGGCTCGCGTCTTCTTGCGAGAAGGAAGAATTGATGAAGCAGTCGAAGCAGTTCAAAGAGCAGCCAGCTTCAAGGAACCTGCCGCACCAGAATGGTCGATGGCTTGGTTCAGCGGACTGGCTAATCGCGAACAAGGTCGTCTCGTGGAAGCCGAAGCAAACTTCCGATCGATCGTTGATGATACCACCAGCGAACGACTCGAACGCGGATTTGACTTCAGCCGCGACTTGGAAGTCTTGAACACTCTGGGTCGAACGTTGTTTGACCGAGCTGAACAATTGCGATTGGACTCGCAAAAGGAACAGCGCGACACCTTGCTCCGCGACGCTGCCAAGCAGTTCTTGCGAACTTTGGATATCGATTCCGAAAATGCAACCTCGCACTACAACCTGGGTCTGATCTACGCCGCTCTCGGTGAATCCGAACTGGAGAAGAAGCACAAAACTTTGCACCTGCGGTACAAACAGGATGACAACGCACAGGGCTTGGCCGTAGGTGCCGGGCGCAAGAAGTATCCTTGGGCCAATAGTGCCGCTGAACAACTCGTCATCTATCCCTTGCAACACACTCCTGAATTCCTACCCGATGTCAAACCAAACAACTAAAAGCGAAGACCCACCATTGGAACGAGAAGAAGATGATGCCGTCATCGGCAGAGCCTTCTTGGGCTCAACGGCAGTCTTCGCCGTGATCGGTATCCTGGTCTTTGCTGCCTACTGGTTCCTTTCGGGCAAGAAAGAACAGGCAGAAGTGGTCGAAGCGGAAGTGTCGGTACCGGGCGTGCGAGTTCTTCCCAAAGTTACGGTTCCCATCATTGCTTGGTCGGACATATCAGAATCATCCGGAATCCGTTTCCAACATGTTAACGGTGCAACCGGGGAAAAGCTCTTGCCTGAAACCATGGGCAGCGGATGCGCTTTCTGGGATTACGATTCGGACGGCGATCAAGATATTCTGTTGATCAATTCGTGCCCTTGGCCTCATAACCAACCTGAATCGGGAAGCACCAGCACGTTAGGCCTTTTTGCGAACGACGGGAAAGGTAACTTCACCGATGTCACCAAAGAGGTTGGATTGGACGTATCGGTTTACGGAATGGGAGCGGCCTGCGGGGATTACGACAACGACGGTCGAGTCGATTTGTTTGTATCTTGCCTCGGACCGGACAAGCTTTTTCGAAACGTCGACAACAAGTTTGTGGATGTAACGGAGCAGGCAAAAGTTGGTGGGGATGCGAACGCCTGGAGCACTTCCAGTGGCTTCTTTGACTACGATCGTGATGGTGATTTGGACCTGATGGTTTGCCATTATGTCCAGTGGTCTCGGGAACTCGATTCCGCTCAGGAATTTCGACTCGTCGGAGGCAAGGAACGAGCGTACGGACGTCCACAACCCTTCGGTGGCACCTTTCCCTCCTTGTTTCGCAACGAAGGAAACGGAACGTTCACCGATGTCTCCAACGAAGCAGGCATCCAGGTTGCGAATCCAGCAACGAACGTTCCCATGGGCAAGTCACTTGGGCTTGTTTTCGAAGACTACGATGGCGATGGATTCTTGGATTGTGCAGTCGCGAACGATACCGTCCAAAACTTTCTCTTTAAAAACCTCGGTAACGGGAAGTTTGAAGAAACAGGAACAACGGCTGGTATCGCTTTCGATGCTACCGGATCCGCTCGCGGCGCGATGGGTATCGATTCGGCCGCATTCCGAAACGACAGTTCGGTTGGCATCGCGATCGGCAACTTTGCCAACGAGATGTCCGCGCTGTACGTAGCGAGATCGCGGAATCTTCAATTTTATGACGACGCGATTGCCAACGGCTTTGGCCCCGCGACACGCTTGGAATTGACCTTTGGCGTTTTGTTCTTGGACTTCGATCTGGACGGTCGCCTTGACATCTTTCAAGTCAACGGACACTTGGAAGAAGATATTGCTAAGGTTCAAGCAAGTCAAAAGTATGAGCAAGCGCCGCAATTGTTTTGGAACGCTGGGGCGGAATTCAACACCGAGTTTATCAAATGCCGCGAAGTAGAAACTGGAGCCGATTTCCAAAAACCAATGGTGGGTCGCGGCTCGTCGTACGCCGATATAGATGGTGATGGCGACTTGGATCTGCTGCTAGTGGGCTGTGGCCAGAAACCTCGACTGTTACGCAATGACCAAAAGATTGGGCACCATTGGTTACGAGTGAAGCTGGTAGGAAAGAGCTCCAATCGCGATGCGATCGGAGCGACCGTGGAAGTTCTTTCTCGCGATATCGTCCAAACACGACGAGTCAGTCCTACGCGAGGCTACTTATCGCAAACGGAACTTCCAGTCACCTTCGGCCTGGGTGTCTCCGATACAGTAGATCGCCTGACCATCACATGGCCGAACGGCAAGACGCAAGTCATCCTGCGACCCAAGCTCGATCAACTTCTTGTCGTAGAAGAAGCCGAAGGCCACGAATAGATCGGCTGAAAGCGGCTAGCAACTATTGAAGTTCAACGTCGGGCTTTTTCTTAACCCGAAGCGTGAGCGAGGAATTCCATACCACTCGCTTACCGGCTTGTTGCTTTAATAGATTTGCCGCAGGCAAAGGAAACATCACAACCCGAAGCGTGAGCGAGGGGCCTGCAATCCCACAGAATCCTTCGCTTACGCGTCGGGTTGTGATTAAAGCAACAAGCCGTTAGGCTTCGGGTTGTGATAGGGACTTTGCCTAACGGCCCCCCATGAAAGCAACTAAATACTCATTCTCAAGACGATCGTCCACGTCCCAGTGGCATCAAGGTTCACCAAACCGGGCAACGAGCGGAGCGCGTACTACATAAGTGATATAGCTCTTGTAGAGTGCGCTATGAATTTGTAGGGCTCCATCTAATTCCAGTGCCAGTTCGCGTTCCGCAAACCAACGCAGCGGTGGATACAGACTTACGATATTCCATTGCGGATAGTTCACTGTAGTTCCATCTTGGTTCGTGTAGCCCCACACGACCAATCGTTGGTTGGAAGCAGTCGAACGTTTTTCCATCATTAATGCCGCACGTTCATCCGCCTCGGATGGTATCAAGCTGGCCAAAACGTCGCGACCACCTAGTTTCTCTACTTCTGAATCACTTAGTTGATTTAGCAAGAACATCGAAACACTTCTCGACGCATAGGTGCGAAGCAAACTGGTATCAGTAGCTCCTGCTGTAATTTCCTGGAATTCTCGATTCGACTTCCATAAGGCGAGCGACAACTCAGGCTCATTCCCTCGCAAGGCTAAGGTTGCCATCGCAGCAACTCGCGCTATCTTGTTATCTAACAAAGGATCGCCAGATTGCAACTTTTGAGACTTGCTAATGGCTTCGGCTACGTCAGGCATTCTGGACTTGAGCACATCCATGGCCGATTGACTGGTATCCGCACCTGCTAGCTCAAGTTCCTCTTGGATTTCATTCATGACGCCAGTCGAAGTTTGAGCAATCTGCTCGAATGTTCCATTTCTGGCGTATGCCAAATTCCTAAGATTACCAATCGAACTACTAAGCCAAGGTTTACTCAAATCAAACCAGGGTGGGTTCATTTCTATTGGGACAAACGCGTCTGCGGACGACGCTAGTTTTGTATCCGTATTCCCCATCTGTCGGTACGCATCCCGGTAGACAGACCTGTCCGTCTTATCCCCTTGCCATTCCAGGACGGGAACCGTCAAGAAACCAAAGGTGCTTGCGATCGTGACGGGCAACAGCAGAGAAACAGGTACTATCCAAGCGAAATGCCTGGCAAGTTTGGCTGACTCCAACACAATCCATTGTTTACACAGCAACAAGATGGAGACTACCAAAACCAGCACGGAGAAAGGAACTCCTAGCACTAATAGTTGCGATAGTTTCTTAGTAAGCTGAGGCACCGCGTAGCTCATAGATGATTCTATGGCAACAAAGAACAAAACGGTTGCGGCTACGGCAACAACGCACCCCACCATTGCGATCGTGATCGCGACCACCGATTTGCGAAAGCAAAGTGACGCCAACGCACCCACCAAGAAAGCCAAAGTTCCTGTAGAGACGACAGAAAGCAATCCCCAAACTAATTGTTGGTCGTTCCCTTTGAACGCAATCGGCACGATCATACCAAACAGCATCGTCAAAAACACCCATGGCAATACCACAATCAATCGACTCACTGCTAGCTTCCAAGGTGTAATTCCTCGATCTGCCAGAAACCGAAATCGGTTCAGGGTTTGATCTCCATCGAAGACGCTGACCCCCAAGATCAAAATCGCAATCACCCCAACCATAAATGCAAATCCCTCTTCCATCATCAATGTCGCCAATACGCACCCGACAACGCAACATCCACGAAGCCAAAAGGAATTTGCAAAAGAATGTCTCAGCATGACCCGCCATTCGCTTGGAGACGGCTGAGCGAAAACCAGGAACGCCATCTTGCTCGGCGGGCCAATCGCAATGGATCCCCTTTGAGAAAAAAAGGTTGCTTGCTGACCAATTCGCCATCGCCAGGCAAAGGTGATTACCATGACGATCGTTCCAATCGCCAAGTTGATCACTAGAGCGTACAAGAAACTGAACTCGCCCCGCCAGAGTTCCCCAATATCCGTTAGCCCCAAAACCAAATGGAGAGCCAGAAGTCCCACTCCAGCAGCTGCGAGTGCCGTAAGAGTTTCACGCATGAGAAGCGTTGTCAAATAGCAAAACACCGTCACTTCCAGAAATACCAAGAACGAAAGCCCAAAGCTATAAACGGTAACGATAGAATCCACCGTTGGCGTAAACTGGCCTCCGTACCAAAGCGCTAATGGAACGATGGTCAGCGGAATGGTCGCGGCCAAGGTTCCAAGAAGCGATATCGACAACTTACTGAGCAAGGCCGTTTGCCATGCAACAGGCAGGCTGCTGGACCAAGCCCATGTTCCCGATTGCCGTTCTTGACCTACCAGCATACCGCTGCAACCAATCGCTAGGAGAATGGGCGCAATCGATGCACACAGGATTGTCCCTTGCAGAAATCCCTGCTTGGTAAATTCCTCGATCGTGCCGTTTGCCGCCACCATCAGAACCAGCTGGGCAAAGAAAAGCGCAATCAACACGGCAGCAAAGGTCTGCTTGACCTGCTGAAAGTCCTTCCAAACTAGGGCTCCCCAAAGAGAAGGCTTGGTGATTTGCGAGAATTCCATTATGCCACCTCCGAGTTCTTCGCGTTCTTCGATAGTTGCCCCAGATCGTCGTTGCTCAACCGCGATTCGAAAGGTTGCGTGAAGCCCAGATAGAGTTCTTCAAGATTGGGCCGGATCGATTTGACTTCAAACAGGTTTGCATGTTGCGATAGGGAGGCAACAATTTCCGGCGTTAGCCCTCGAACCATCAAGTGAAAGGTCCGGCCAATCTGCGACTGGTGCAATACTTCGATCTGATCGAGCTCGGCAGGCATTGCCAGAAGCGGATCGCGTTGGGAGAAGTTCAAGATCGATATACTGCTCTTCAGTTCTTCTAAAGGCGCAACAATTTGTAATGATCCTTGGTGCAAAATCGCAACCCAGTCGGCAACGCGTTCCACCTCCTGAATCTGATGCGAGCTCAAGAATACCGTTTGGCCAGCAGCCGCTCGATCGATCATGCTTTCCAAGAAGGAGCGGCGGACCAACGGGTCTAGGCCCGACGTCGGCTCGTCCAAAATCAACAATTCCGGATCGAAGGCCATGGCCAGGGAAAGGGCAACTTTGGCTCGCATTCCTTTCGAAAGATCGCGAATCTTGGCATCATGGGGCAATTGAAAGTCGCTGATGCGTTCACCGTACGTCTTCAAAAACCCTTGCGGGTAAAAACCGGATGCATACCAGCCAGCTTGCGCGACCGTCATCCATTCGTAAAGACCTGGTACATCGGATACATACCCCACCTTGCGGCGTATCTCCAAAGGTTGCTTGACTGGATCGAGTCCGCAGACGGCGATGTTGCCGCTGTCGAGCTTGTTATAGCCCAGCATGCTCTTGATCAAGGTTGATTTGCCCGCTCCGTTTTCGCCAAGCAACGCGAACACAACTCCGGAGGGAACTTGGAACGAGACGTTGTTCAAGACCGTTCGTTTTCCAAATCGCTTGCTGACATTATTGACACGGATCATTTCGCTCATGATTGCTTTTCTCCTGACCGGATGGCGTTTTTGAGTGCTTTTTCAAACATGGTTCGCAAGCGATCTTCATCCAGACCGCCACGGATAGCTTCATCAAGAACTGCAGAAAGTCGCTCGGCAAGAATCTGCTGGCGATCTACAACACATTGCTTTTTTGCACCTTCACAGACCGCGACACCGCGTCCGCGAAGCGACTGAAGGATTTCTTCGCTTTGAAGCTGGAAGTAAGCCCGCTGGACCGTGTTGGGATTGACCGTAAGCTGCTTCGCCATGTCCCGTACGCTAGGAATCACCTGCCCTGGCATCAAAATTCCTTCCGCAACGGCATACTTGATCTGCCGTATCAGCTGTTCGTAAATGGGGATGCCGTTATCCGGATCGATCGAAAGCTGCATCGCATTGGCTCCTTTCTGTGCATCGCATCAGGATTGCACTCAAAACCACCAAGATCTTCCCCCGACAGTGTCGGTGTGTTGGCGTGATAATACACTAAGCCAAAATCCGAGTCAAGGAAGATGCAAGAAAATTTTCGGCCCGCCCCTTTTCTGATCGCCAGTTTTTCTGACTGCCATGTGGGAGGCAGCAAATGGACTCCGCCTTGCTTCTCGTGTTACAATGGAATCTCGCAAACAACCGACACACCAATTTAGGACGCAAAGCGGAATCAAGTCGATGGTCGAGTTTACGATTACTGGCGAAGCTCTTTGGGACAGAATGGAGCGAGCCGTGGAGCGAGTGAACGAGCGATTACGGAAGACAGTACGCATTTTGGAGGACGCCAAGATCCCCTATGCCATTGTTGGCGGTCACGCAGTCCGTGCCTGGGTCGCTCAAGTCGATGAAGGGGCAGTCCGAACCACCAAGGACGTGGATGTACTGCTTCGCCGTGAAAATCTTCCCGACATGATCCAAGCCATGACACAAAACGGCTTCTGCCATCGCGAAACGGCGGGCGGCGATATCTTTACCGAGAGGCCAGACGAATCGGCTCGTGAAGCCGTGCACGTGGTGATTGCCAAAGAAATGGTCAAGCCAGGCGAATTCGATCCGAATCCCGATTTGGAACCGCAAACGCGGGCCAATGAGTTCAATACCGTCTTATTCGAGACCCTCGTTCGAATGAAGCTCAATTCGTTTCGCGATAAAGATCGTGTCCATATTCGGGACATGATCGACGTTGGGTTGATAGACCGAAGCTGGTTGGATCGATTTCCTTCTGTACTCAGCGATCGCTTAAAGATCATCCTCGATGACCCGTTAGGGTAGCGTTTCCGAGATCTTCCAAAGATAGCGTTCGCTTCGAACATACAGGCTGTTATCAGCGATCGCGGGGGTGCTCTGAACTAATTCTTCGATCGAGTTCTTGGCGAGCACTTCAAAATTGGGACCATTGGCGATCACCGTACATAGCCCGGTATCGTCGAACAAATAAATCCGATCCTTGGTTCCGACTGGCGAGCTGTAGGTGTTGCCCCCCTTTCGAATGGTTTTCATGGACTTACCGGTCAACGGGTTCAAGCAAGTATAAATCCCCATGTCATCGACGATGTGCAAGTAGTCTTTGGAGAGCAATGGCGTAGGTACGTAGGGCATTCCTCGCTCGATAGTCCACGCGATGTTGGTCTTGGTTAGATCCCCTGTTCCACCTTGACGTATTGCGATCGCACGAACATCTGGCGAACCGCCGAACGAGAAGATATGGCCCAGGCCTATCGATGGGGTGCATACCACTTTCTCGGTCGGGCCATCAACCCACCAAATTTTCTCCCCAGTCTTTGGATCTAGACCAAGAGTTTGCTTCGCACCCGAAAGAATAATCTGCCGAGCACCATCAATTTCAGCCAAAACGGGAGTCGAAAAGGAGCGAAGATCGACATCTGGCTTGTACCGCCAAAGCTCTTCACCATTCGACGGATCCAATAAGACCACAAACGCAATCCCATCTTGATGACCATTCACCAGCACACCTTCATCGCAAATCACGGGCGATGCCGCAAATCCATGCTTGGATAGGAAGCTCCCTGGACTCACTTTCCAAACGATATCGCCATGCCAATCCACCGCCACCACGATCATTTTTTCATCGTCGACAAACGTGCAATAGATTCGCATTCCATCCGTTGCGGGCGTACTCG
>CAITIF010000829.1 GCA_903892365.1 uncultured Pirellula sp.
ACAACACGGAATCGCCAACCGCATTCCCGGATAACGTCAAGCTTCGAAGCCGGATTAACGGAGCGATGCTCTCAAGCCCTTGTTGGCTGAATCCAGTACAGTCCGTAATCTCAAGCAACTCAAGCCGATCAAGCGATGACAGCTTTACCAGCCCCAAGTCCGATACGCTCAGAGACCTTAGACGCAATCGTTTGAGCTTTTTCGAATCGTCAAGCACTTCGAACAATCGCTCCGAGCATTCGCATCTTTCTAGACTTAGCTCTTCCAAGGACGGCAGCGAGGCAATCATGGCTAATCCCTCGTCCGATAACGGAGCTCCTTCCAGTTTCAGCTGACGCAACATGGGCCCTTTGGATAAGCTGGCGAGTCGATTCAAGTCAATTTCCGTGCCCGAAAGAGCGACCGACTGCGCCGCTGATTGATCCTGGCTGATTGCTGGCAAGGCTGGGAAAATACCTAAACCAACAGCCATTTGTAGGGTCCACTTTAGAATTTGCGTACGATAGAGCGGTTTTTGATTTTGTATGTTCACAGCTTCTGGTGTTTGTTGGAAAACTGACAATGAAAAAAGTACCAATATCGGCTATTCTAAAGCGTTGAGCAGAAGATTGGGCAAAGGAACAACGGCGGCAACAGCAAGATCGGTTGCCTAACGTAAACGCTGGTGTGACAACCTACAAGCAAAGACTTCTGCAAAAATGCAACCAGCACGAGCCTGGAAAACTCGCAGAACCCATCAGCTTCAAGGTGAATGTAACGCATGTCAAACGATTTTGATGATGACCATGAAAATCAATTGGACAAGGCATTGCTGGAATTTATGCGACGCTTTGACGATGGCAAAGCGGAGGAGCGGGAAAGTTTTTATCGAGAATTTCCAGATCTCGAACCGCAATTGCGAAAATTGCTGGACGCAGCTGACTGGATTGAGTCGATGGCCGGGCCAACTCTCGCAGAAAGCCTGAACAAAGATTCGTCGGTCCTAAATAACGCAGATCAAACAGCTTCACCGATAGCAAATCCGCCTGCGGATCCAAACGCCATCACATTGGCCCCAGTTGCTATATCATTTCCGAACCGTAATCGCTTCCAGCAGATTTCTATTGACGATTCGACTTTGCCACCCTCGGGCAAGCCATCGGACAACAGCCTCAACAGTCCACCATCGTTGGATAATTCCCATTCGATTTTGCCCTATCGATTTGGCGACTATGTTTTGGAGCAAGTTCTTGGTCGCGGTGGAATGGGAGTCGTCTACTTGGCTTACCAAGTCCAGCTCGAACGACGTGTCGCGTTAAAGATGATACGATCAGGATGCTTCGCTAGCGGCGACGAAGTCAATCGTTTCTATACCGAAGCTCGAAGTGCTGCCAGCCTGACGCATCCCAACATCGTCACGGTTTACCATTGCGGTGAAATCGATGGTCACCATTTTTTTGCTATGGATTTTATTCCTGGTACCGACTTGTCGAAGCGACTTGAAGCAGGTCCCATGGCACCTCGAGCTGCCGTTCGTTACGTGCGCGATGTTGCCAGAGCGATCGACTACGCACACGAACAAGGTGTTGTGCATCGCGACTTGAAGCCCGCAAACGTTTTGATCGATGAGACCGACGCAGTCGTGGTAACCGACTTTGGGCTCGCAAAGCAAATGGACTCGGATCAAGGACTTACCGCTACCGGAGCCGCGCTTGGCACCCCCAGTTACATGTCTCCAGAACAAGCGGCAGGAAGATCGGAAGAACAAGGGGCCTCAACCGATGTATATGCGATCGGTGCAATCTTGTACGCATTGCTGACTGGCAAGCCACC
>CAITIF010000830.1 GCA_903892365.1 uncultured Pirellula sp.
AAGCAAGCGAATGGGTTTGTCGGTGTTATCCACTGAACACGTTCTCACAGATAAGAAAAATTCCCGGTGGTCGACCTTAAATTTGACACGATAGCTTAAGTCAAATCTCACCTATTCCAAGGGCCCGTCCACGCAAAACAATACCGAACTAAGAACAGACCACACTCATTCCCAAGATGCAAGCAGGCAAATGCGTCCAACCAGCTAACGTGCTGGCCGGCTTTGGATAAGCGATAATCCAAGAATCAAAACCAGTTCGCAAGCTAAACCTAGAATGCGAAAAACAACGGCAGCCGCGAGTGCGATCGGTTGGGGTACTAGGCTTGTAAGAAGCCACGTAATCACCAGTTCGCGAACAATCGCTCCACCTGGGATCATGGACGCGAAGCCAACGACCGCCCCCAGAAGAGCCGCAGCAGTGCAAACAGTCCAGGCTTGGACGGACCACAAGCTTCCGTCGGGTTGGAGACCCATCAGCACTAGCCAAGATGCAGTGCCATGCAAGCACCAACCTAGTGCCATCCACAAGCAATTTTGGAGCATGAGCTTCCACGTGAAAGCTTCGCTCACTCCTAGAGGCATTCGTCCAACTCGGCTCTTAGCAAGGACCCCAAGAACCCAGCGAAAAGTATGCGGCACCAAAAAAAGGAACGCACACGGAATACAGAGGATTGCATTCCAAAGCATCCAATCAGGAGGACGAGGCGATTGACACAAAAGTAGGGCACAACCCAAAATCGCGCCCGTCGAAACGCTTGTCAACGTTTCGACAAAAACACTAACTATCGTCGGTTTGACTTCGACCCCGATTTCGCGAAGCCTGCTGACCCGCAAGACGATGACCATCGCCTTACCTGGTATGTACTTTCCTAAATGCCCCAAAAAGTAAGCTTGCATCCCTGTCCAGAAAGGGACTTTTTGTTGAAAGGCACCCAGTGTCTGCAACCATGCCTGGCTGGCAGGCAACATGCCCACAACATAAACCGCCCCCCCAAAAACAATCCAGGACAAAGCCATTTTGGAAATGTCCAATTGATCGCGATGCATCTGCAGATCTAAGTAGGCACGTCGAAGCGTCAGCCCCAAAAACAGCAAAACAACGGCGATTATCGCCCATTTGACGACTCGCTTGAGAGCACTCTTTGGGGTGGCGTTTGCAAAAGGTTGCTTCACGAAACTCGCATTTGGGTCAGTAGAACTAGGGGGTTGAGGTAGAGAAAACGCTGATTCTGCTATAAAATCGCAAGGGAAATCCTGGCAGACTCGATGTGTTTGTCTAGCCCTGATTGTCGGTTTAGGAGACATCCGATTTCTTTTCGCAATTACTTATCTCGGAAGCATTGCCATGATGGCTCGATACATTTCTTTTGCAGTTCTGCTGGCGATCATCGTTGTGATCGGGGCTTTGTTCTACAAAGTCATGATCGGCTTTTTTGTACCCGTCTTCTTAGCAGCCGTACTGGTGGTCGTTTTTCGACCATTACACCGATGGGTTTGTGCGAAAGTCGGCGACCGGGAGCATATCGCTGCCGGCGTTACGACAACCTTGATTGTGCTGATCGTGCTCATCCCTGCCGCTCTCGTTCTGTCCATGGCAGCGGTCCAAGGCGCTAGCTTGTTCCAGAATTTCAATCTGAGCCTCAAACTGGGGCTAGAAAAACTTCGTTCCAACAGTTTGCTCAATCTTGAGTTTCCGTATGCAAAGCAAGTGCAGGACATCCAAGCCAACTTGGATGATGTCCAAAAACAGTTGTCTAGCCAAACTTACCAAGAGCTTACCAACAAGAAAGGACGTCTTCAAAGCGATTTTGAAAAGATTCGAATCGCTCTCGATGACTTAGAGCCGCTACTCATTACATCATCTCGCAACGATCTTTTAAAGTCCATTTTAAAGTCCCGTTCGAAATCGAAAGAGACTGCTCCAGCCGACCGGTTTGATGCTCAGCTGGAGCTTTATTTCAGCCAGGCTCGCGACGATCTTGAAGAATTGATTCTGATCCAAGCCATCCAAACCGACGACGAATTCAAATCCACTCTGGAGCTGTTTAAATCAGACAATCCACGCCCAAGACAAGCCTGGAATGATAGATCGACCGCTGAGGAATTGGCTGCGTACTCGAAAAAACGCGAGCAATACGAATCCGATCGGCAAGCATTATGGGCAAAGCTATCTCCCAGTGAAAAAGCCCAAACCGAGAGCGTGCGTTCTAAACTGCTTCTGGACGGGCTGGATTGGCATCGAGCCATGGAGGCAATGAAGCTGCCGCTGGCGAGTCTTTCCTCGTCAAACAGCGAGACGGATGCAGAGGGACCCAACATTGCTCAGCTCCAACGTTCTGTTCTTGAGCTTTCCGAGCAATGGCGCAAAACCCGCGAAACAATTTCGGGCGGACCGTGGCTCGTGGTTCTGAAGGATCTAGCAAATCCATCGGAAAAAGACCTGGAAGACTTAAACATGAACTTCTTGAATTACGTCCGGCCTCGTTTGCTAACATTCACCACCGACTCGGCTGTTTTCCTACTGAGGTTTGCAATTGCTAGTTCGATCTTGCTGCTTTCGCTCTACTTCTTTTTGTACGACGGACCAGGCATTGTTCGAACGCTGATGGAGCTGAGTCCTTTGGATGATCGGTATGAGCTGGAGCTGCTAGCGGAATTCGATCGGATCTCGCGAGCTATCGTTTTGGCGACCGTTCTATCGGCATTACTTCAGGGATTGGTTGCAGGAATTGGATATTACTTTGCCGGAATGCCATCGTTGGTTTTGCTAACGGCTTTGACGGCCACCTGTGCATTAATCCCGTTTGTTGGACCTGCCATCATCTGGGCGCCTGTTTGTATTTATCTGGCGGTGTATGAGGAGAATTTGATGGCTGCTGGCCTGCTGGCTCTCTGGGGCATGCTGGTCGTTGGAACGGTAGACAATTTGGTGAAGGTTTTTGTACTGCATGGCCAAAGCCAGCTGCATCCCTTGTTGGCATTGCTGAGCGTTCTTGGTGGAATTCAGTCCCTTGGCCCCATTGGGATTTTGGTTGGCCCCATGGTGGTAGTACTTCTTCAGACGCTGCTTGGTATTCTCAGAACCGAATTAACCAGCTTCCGCAGGTCCGAAGACAAGTCAGAACCGGAGCCCAACTTGCTGAACGATCCGAAATCGCTCAGCGGGCTTATTCGCAAAGTCAAAGGCTCGATTGCAAAATCGGATTCGGCACAGGCAGACGCACTCGACGACGACAGCGATGGCTCCAGCGAATCCATGACAGCATCTGCGCCACAGCCATAAGATTGAGGATACGATTGAGACCTAATTCAGAAAAGAGAGACTCACTGATTTATACATCGATCGGATTGGCCATTGGATGGTGGTTGATTGCGATCGTGCTTCATGGCCGAAGCCACTTTTTGCTGAACTACAATTCTCTCCGAATCGTTCCGCCGATGCTGGAACCGTTCATGTCTAGCTATACCATCAATGCGATTGCGATTGGAAGCATGTTGTTATGGCTTCATTTCATTCGGCAAGCGCTCCGGATAGCCAATGAGACTCGACGGGCTGCGGCGGAATCGCAGATTTTGCTGTCCATTTCTGCATTGCCCTTGCTTGCCTGGCTGTTGGAAGTGTTTGGCTTGACATGGCCTGCCCCGTCTTCACCCTCAGCATCAAGCGACGGCTGGGTAAGTCTTGGAAGCGTTTATTGGTTGGTAGGCTGGTCGGGTTTGAGCTTTGCCCGACTGGGAGGAATCGTCCTTGGAATCAGAGACCGGGAGAATCCAACGATCGAGACAGCCACCAAGATGGATGCAGATGCACGGTCCCCTTCGCAAAAGGCTTCGATTCTCTCTTTTGGATCGATTGTCGTGGTGTCCCTCCTGTGTGCAACTTGGTGGGTATTTCAGTCGCATCATTACCACCAGAGCTTTATGTTGGGTTTCAACGATTATGGGCATTTTATGCAACGAGTTTCCAACACTGCCAACGGCCGTGGCTTTTTGCTCGAGACGCCCGTGCTACCCATATTTTGGGATCACTTTAATCCAGGGTTAGCCTTGCTAGTTCCTTTGTGGAAGATCTACCCGGATGTCACCCTTGCGTTTTATCTTCAAGCCAGCGCGTTAGCCTTGAGCAGCTTGGGGATTTGGTTTATCGCACGAGGAACAAAATGTTGCCCACGAGAATCGGCTTGCTGGAGCTTGGCCTGGCTATGCCAGCCGATCTTGGGCCAAATGAATTTAGCATACACGTATGGCTGGCACCCGATCAGCCTTGCTATCCCATTGCTCTTGTTTGCGATCGCCTGTTTGCAACGCCGACGTTGGTGGGTAGCTGTACTTCTTGCATTGTTGGCAATGTCCATGGAAGAGGGAGTCTTTGTGATTGTGGCCACCTACTGTGCTACCAACGCTTGGTTGCGATTTGACGGGAATCGCAAAAGCGAATCGAAGGATCGCACGACTCAGGCCCTTAACCCAACCATTGCAACGGAACTCAATTGGCCAGTCTGGTTCTTGCTGAGCGTTCTCGCGACCGTCGGATTTGTGATGGTTTTTAAGTGGAGCGGCTTAGCGGAGTTTCAAACGGCGCGATTTGCGTCACTTGGAAGCACCCCCATGGAGGTAATCGCTTCTCCCGTTTTGAGACCAAACGTGTTTTGGGGCCAGTTGTTCAGCCATCGAAACGCTTACTTTGTGCTAGGTCTGACGATACCGTGCTTTCTGCCTGCTCTGCTCCTCGGATGGCGAACCACGATTGCAATCCTGCCCCCACTTGCGGTCCTGCTGGTCTGGGAACATCGGCCGGCCGCGAGCCTTGCGTTCCAATACAGCAGCATCCTTTTGCCGGTCCTTTGGCTTTCCAGCATGCAGGCTTACACGTTCCGCCGATTGCGAGCTGCGGACTTGTTAGGCCTCGAAAGGAGTGGGTATGACGAGAAGATCCAGCCAGCCCCGCTTCATGCATCGACTACTGCACCGAAAATCCAGGAACGGAAAATCCAGGGACAACCCCTGACGACACGTGCTCTTTGGCAATTCGACCCCAACCAGGCCGCCGTGGGAACCCTCGCTACTTCCTTTTTGTTTTCGTTGTTTCTGGGGCAATTCCCATTCAGTTCGGAAACGCTGTCGGACGTCCGAGCCTCCAGCTACTCGACCAGTTGGATGGAATTACCGAACGAAACGAACCAGCCCGCACAATTCCCGCGTGAGTCAGGTTCGCCGGACGGCGACTGGATTCACGGCCAGCTGAAGGTAGTTCAAGATAGCGGTTTAGAAGTTTTGGCAACGGGCCGAATCGCTTCCCACCTGCTGGGAAATCGCGAGGTGGAGACAGTCGGACAATTCGAGCTACGCAAAGAAAAGCTAGCTCTGCTCCCGGGCTGGCCCGAAAAACCGATTCTGCACTACCGGTGGTTGGTGGTCGATCGGATGGAAACCTTCCAGCAGACTCAGCAGCAAACGGCCGAAATTGAGGCGGAAGCGGTCCAAAACGGGTTTGTGAAGCAGGAAGAGCGGTTTGGGGTCGCAATCTATCGAAATGATGCTGGCTTTTAGTGATTTAGGAATCAATTTAGCCTTGGATGAATCCGCGGCTGCCGATACACTTTGACCCCCGTCGACCGGGGACCCTTGGTCTACCTGTTCCGTAAAACGAACGATCGACCTTGTATGAGATTGCCTTATTTAGCTTCCTGCTTGCCAAAGTGCTTTCAACGTAGTGCAAAAATGAGTAAACAAAAGACACATAAGTCCACCAAAAAGCGATTTCGGATCACCGCCACGGGCAAAGTGAAGCATCGCAAAGCGGGCACGAGCCACTTGGCCATTAGCAAGTCGGCCAAGAAGATTCGTCAATTGCGAGGAACAAAGGTTTTGGAGCCGCAATATCTGCGACACATCACCGATGCTCTCCGTGGCTATAGCTACTAAAACAGAACGAACACTGGGCCATTTTTTGAACCAGGTGTTTGGGTAAAACTGTCGCGATACTCTGAATGATAGGCCCTGGTTGCTACATGGTAGCGACCGTCGCGATGACCTGAAGCACCTCCAGCAACAGCAAGGTTGCAGCAACATGCGTACTAGAAAAGGTGCTGCCAGACGGCAGGCCAAACGAAAACTATTTCAACGAGCCGAGGGTTACGTCGGCGGACGCCGCAGACTGTACCGAACCGCTAAGGAAAACTTGGTTCGTGCAGGTCGGTTTGCTTATCGAGATCGTAAGCGCAAGCGAAGAGATTTCCGTCGCCTGTGGATCATCCGTGTGAATGCGGCTGCTCGAATGCATGGACTACGATACAGCCAATTCATCGCTGGTTTGGTTCTTGCCAAGATCGAGCTGGATCGAAAGACATTGTCGGAAATGGCCATTCATGACCCAGCAGGTTTTGAAGTGGTTGCGAATGTCGTGAAGAAAGCTCTAGAAGCTCAAGCTGCTGAGTTTGCGAAAGCTCGTGCAACTGAAACGGCTAATGCATAGTGGATGAACGGTGGCTTGTACACAAGCTGCCCTAGATGTTCCAATATTTGACGAGCCCGCGGCTTCCATCGCGGGCTTGTTGCATAATGGAAGTGACTTTCGCGGGACAGTTCGTTCCGCGAAAACAAGTGAGTCGACCAAACCATCCGGTCACGCTCCTTGGTTTTGTGAGTAGTTGGTCCTTTCCTCAGGCAAAGAATCTCATGTCGCTTCAGAAGTTCCTCAGTTCACTCGATGAACTGCTTGACGATGCAAAACAGTCGCTCGACGAGGTCGGCTCCAGCGAGCAACTGGAGAACCTTCGAGTGCGATTTGTGGGTGCCAAGAACGGTGCTATCAAGGCCGTTCAGAAGTTGATGGGGGCGATTGAATCAGAGCATCGACCTGTCGCAGGCAAACGATTCAATGAAGTTCGCGACGCGATCCAATCGGCTTTGGATCTAGCCACCGAGCGACTGGGTGGTGCGAGCAAAGCTGCAAAAGATCCGCAGCTGGACCCAACCCTTCCTGGGTTGCGTCCTCAATTAGGCCAACTGCATCCGATCACGCAAACCATCGAGCATCTCAAGGACATCATGGGACGGCTTGGGTTTAGCGTGACCGAAGGCCCCGAGATCGAGGACACGTGGCACAACTTTGTTGCGCTCAACATCCCAGAGGACCATCCGGCCCGTGACCCTCTCGACAATTTTTATTTGGCAGCTGCCTCGAAGCAATTGCAGAACCCCACCGATCGCGATGCGATGTTGCTGCGCAGCCAAACCAGCACGGTCCAGATCCGAGTCATGGAAACTCAGTCGCTACCGCTGCGAATCATTTCTCTGGGCCGTGTCTACCGACCTGACGCACCCGATGCAACCCACTTCCCCATGTTCCATCAAATGGAAGGACTATGGGTGGACAAGCATGTTTCGATGGCTCAACTAAAAAGCGTCTTGAGACTCTTTGCAACCAGTTACCTAGGCAGCGATGTGAAGGTTCGCTTTCGACCTTCGTTCTTTCCGTTTACGGAACCGAGCGTCGAAGTAGATTATTGGTGGAATGGAAATTGGATCGAGTTTGGCGGTGCAGGAATGGTCGATCCCAATGTGTTTCAAGCACTCAATATCGACCCTGAGCAGTGGAGCGGTTTTGCGTTCGGCTTAGGTGTGGAGCGTCTTTGCATGCGACGTTACGGAATCGTCGACATCCGAGATCTTTATCGAAGCGACGTTCGATTCCTTCGTCAGTTTGCTTCATAATTGAATTGCTTCCTAGTTCATTTGCCTCGTTGTTCATTTGCAGCTTAGAAATCATTTGCAGCCCGGATTGGAGCGGACATGTTAGTCTCTTGGGAATGGTTGTCGGACTATGTCGACATCGCAATCGGCCATGAAGAAATGGCAACTCGATGGGCGTTGACAGGACTGAACCATGAAAGCACCGAAATAATCGATGGTGTTCCAGTCATTGATTTGGAAATCACCAGCAACCGTGGCGACTGTCTTGGCCATATCGGAATTGCCAGGGAAGCTTCCGTTCTTTTAAACACGGAACTGCGTTACCCAGCCCCCAAATTAAAACAATCCGAAGAACCTGTCTCGAAGTTCCTAACGATTGAAAACCAATTCGAAGCGGCTTGCCCTCGCTACATTGGAAGGCTGATTCGCGGAGTGAAGATTGGGCCCAGCCCAGACTGGCTCAAAAAACGTCTCGAATCCATCGGCGTCAAATCAATCAACAATGTTGTCGACGTAACCAACTATGTCATGTTCGAATGTGGACAACCATTGCACGCTTTCGATTTTGCCAAGATTCATGGTGGCAAGATCATCATCCGGCCTGCACGCGAAAAGGAGTCGTTCGAAGCCATCGATCACCGCTCGTACCAGCTTGATTCGCAGATGGTTGTGATTGCCGATGAAGATCGGGCAGTGGCCTTAGGGGGTGTGATGGGTGGTGTTGATAGCGAGGTTGGAACCGACACGGTAGATGTGCTGGTGGAGGCGGCAGAGTTTGTTCCGCTGGCCATTCGTCGCGCTGCCCGAAAGCTCAAGCTGCATTCCCCATCGTCCTACCGATACGAGCGGCGCATCGATTCCGCTCAGCTCGATTGGGCATCCCAACGGTGCTGTGAATTGATTCTAGCAACAGCTGGCGGCACGCTATTGTCCGGAAGTGTTGACACGGGTGCGAGAACTCCCGCCAAGCCTTCAATCAAGCTTCGGCAAACCAAAGTATCCAGCGTTCTTGGCATCGAAGTTCCTTGGGAACGTTCGCTGAACATTTTGATGCGGCTAGGCTGCGAAGTATCCAATCTACAGCTCGACGGGGAAGCTCTGGTGGTTGCCCCAAGCTACCGTTCGGATCTGACTCGCGAAATTGATTTGATCGAAGAGATCGCTCGGATCCATGGATACGAACAGATTCCAGAAGATGCGCCGGTTCCTTTGGTGTCGTCTGCCAAGCGTCCAAAAGACATGATGATGCAAACGGTTCGGACGGTTGCTTGCGCTGCGGGATTTCATGAGACTTTGACTGCCAGCTTGATTTCCAAATCGGCGGTCTCCAGCATCTCTCCTTGGACAAGCTCGGAACCGTTGTCGACGATGGTACCGCTTCTGGAGGGCGCCAGCCAATTGCGCCGCTCTTTGGTTCCCAGCTTGATTGCAGCTCGACTTCACAATCAATCCCAATCCAATCGCAACACATGGTTGTTTGAAACCGCAGGCGTTTACTTGGCGACGACAAACGCATCTCCCGAGAAAAACGCTCGTCCCACGGAACAATTTAATTTGGGAATGATCGGACCAGCCGAACTGCGCACGGTGGCTGGCCTTCTCGAAGAGATTCTGGATCGCGTTTGCGGCCCTGATTTCTTAGCGACCCGAATCACCAAGCAACCAGTAAGTTGGGATTACTTGGCTGCCAATAGCGGGATGTCATGGCTTGTGGACGGACAAATGCTAGCGTGGTTTGGCAAGCCATCGCGATCGATTGTTGATGGAACAAAGCTGGACGCATCGAACACGGTTGGGGAGCTGAATCTAGATTTATTGCAAACCTATGCCCGGCTTGTACCTCAGCTGCAGCCTATTGTTCCGTTCCCGACGATCGAACGCGATCTGAATCTGATCGTTGACGAGTCTCTGCAGTGGCAATCGCTTTCAAGCAGCATTCAAAAGGCTGCAGGCAGCTTATGCATCAACGTGGTGTTTCTTGAAATCTATCGCGACCCAGCCAAAGACGGTCAAGGGAAGAAGCGAATTCTACTGAGCCTTCATTTGCGAAGCTCGACACAAACGTTGACCGGCGAGCAAGCGGACGAAGTCGTGCAGAATGTCTTGAATGCTTGCAAAGAACAATTCCAAGCGGAACTGCTGCCGGTCGCCTAAGCGTCAAAGTCATCCTAAATTCGCTAACAGGCAAACGCCTCTTTCGATGAACTGGGCCAGTGATCTGGTCGATCCTTCATTCGTCAAAGCCGTTTTGTCCGCCTCTTTGCGAATTGCCGGAGACTATAGCAGTGCCGCGCCTCTCGATCATTGTTCCTCATCTTCAAGATGATTCTGGACTTGAACAAACTCTCGTTTCCATCTTGGAAAATCGGGGGCGAAGTCTCGAACTGGTCATCGTACACGATGGAAGTTACACGGACCCGTACGGGCTCAACCAAGATGAAGCAGTCTTGGTTGAAACCAAGCGAGGGACGAGTCTTACTTCGCAACTGAACCTGGCCATTGCTTCGGCACGTTCACCTTACATCCAGGTGCTCAGCCCGGGCGCTGTGGTAGCGGAAGGTTGGTACGATGAAGCATTGGAGATTTTGGAACAAGGGTCGGTCGAGGTGGTATGCCTGCCGATTGCCTGCACCGATTCCAACGAAATCGTTTCAGGACTTTCAGCCCTCTCATTACCACATCGCCGAGTGACCGGCAGCATGGCGGAAGTCGGAAGCCCCTTGATGGTAGGTAGCATCATGCGGAAACAATTCCTGGAAGCTCTCGGGGGGTGGATGGAGCGTTCGACACGCGAGATAGCAGAAGTCGAAATGGGGCTGTTGCTGTCCGCGATGGGAGCAGAAATCGCGATCGCAGAGAGCGTTGGGATTCATGGTTCGCGGCAGGTTGTATCCGGTCAAGAATCGGGCTACGAGATTGGGCACGCATGCGGACAACTTGCTTGTGCCTATGCAACCATCGAAAACAGTGGCGTCGTGATTGATTCCGTAGCTCGAAGACTTGGCCATTTGGCGAGCGGACTGATGAGCCCCAAGACCGTTGCTGAGCGACTGGGCTGGGTATTGGGCGTTAAGAATCGCGCCTTCGTCGAGACGATTCAGCGTCGGCTTTCGCGTGCTCAAGAAGCGATCGCGAACCTACCATCGGGCTTGGCCATGCCGGACTACTCAATGCGAAGAGCAGCCTAGTTTGGAGATTCGTGCATTGGAGCGGATTTCCTTATACTCGTACTCGTACTCAATGAAATGGTACTAGTACTCGTACTCGAAAAAACGCTAGTGACACAGTCGATCTTCGACCAAGATCGACTTGACGTATATTGACTTGGAATCGAACAATTCGCGTCTTCATATCGAATTGCGAAAGCGCTAAATGGCCTTCATCGCCACATGCGGGATCGGTCGAGTACGAGTACCGCGATGCTGAGTACGAGTACAAGAAGTAGCACAAACGAAGCATTGAACCGACGGCTTGATAGCAAGGTGTTTCCACTGCATGCTCATCAAGCCTCAGGCTCAACAGAGACCTCGGGCCGAACGGGCGACTCGGGCGCAACCGGCGATTCAGGCTCAACGGGTGCTTTGAGCGAATGCTTGGAGTAAGAGATCAGTGCGACGCCAGCAACAATTGCCGCCGAAGCACTAAAGATCCTCGCATCAATCTTTTCGTTCATGATCCACCAACCTAGAATCACGGCCACGACCGGATTGACGTAAGCATAAGTCGAAACAATGGTTGGCGATCCGTTCTTCATCAGCCACACGAAGATTGGAAATGCGATCAGCGAGCCCGCTACCACCAAATAAAGCCAAGCGTAAATCGATTCAAACGACACCAAGCCAGGCGAAAAGTTCTGAACCTCTCCCAACAGAACACTGACAAGCAGCAACCACAATCCGCCACAGAGCATTTGAGCTGCGGAACCAGTGAATGGGTCGGCCGCGTTTTTGGAGTAGCGGCTATAAAGCGACCCAATCGTCCAGCACAGGCATGCCATGACCAGAGCGATCACCGGCATCGGCTCTAGTGGCTCTTCCGAAACGGACAGGAACGCCGGGCCAATCAAGATCAGCAGCCCGGCAGTCCCCAATCCCAGCCCTACAAAGGTAAGCCAGTTGGGGTGCGAGCTAGAATGTGGATCTTTCCGAAACACAGCCACTGCCCATTCACCCAGCACGAAAAACAGCGGGTTCATCGAAACAATCAATGTGGCAATTCCGGATGGGATCGAGGTTTCGGCCCAGGAGACCAATCCGTTTCCGCCCAAGATCATGAACCCACCGACAATCGCGTTGTCGAACCACTGTCGCTTCGTCAAATGAAATCCGTGCAACAGCCAAAGCGTGCTCGCAACCAAGACTCCCCCCACCAAGAACCGACTACTGGCCATAAAAAAGGGGGGAATCGTCTCCACTGCAACACGTATTGCGAGATAGGTCGACCCCCAAACGACATAAATAACTGCCAAACCCAATAGAATTTTGAGGGTGTTGGACTTGTTGGTTGGCTGCATAATGCTTTGCAATCGAGGAGAAAATCCAATGGACCATTCCTGAAAGGATCAGGTTCGCTACGATCAAGCACAATGCCATGTTACAGCAGTTGCGTGGGTACAAGTCGAAAGTCGATTCTGTCGTCGACAGAGCTAGATGGCTGAATTAAGATTGTAGGCTAGATTGGCATCGCAGCAACTCGCTATGGGAAGATGCCCAATAATGATTTAGGTGTCCGACCATGATTGAGGTGTGCGTAGATTCGCTGGATGCTGCCTTAGTGGCGGTGGATTCGGGAGCTGACCGAATCGAACTGAGCGAGCGGTTGTCGGTAGGCGGCGTATCACCTAACGTCCAACTCATTCGATCCGTCCGGGCCGCAATTTCCGTCCCCTTAGTCGTTTTGATTCGCTGTCGTGACGGGGATTTCTACTTCGACGCACCCCAGAAGGCGAAGATGCTTTCCGAGTCACGGCAAGCGGTCGAACTGGGGGCGGATGCGATTGCGATTGGTGGCCTGCATTCAGACAATTCGCTAGACTACGACTTTTTGCATTCACTGACTAGCTTACAATTGAATTGCGAGTGGGTCATGCATCGAGCCTTTGACTCGGTGAACAATCCAAGGCAGGAACTAGACTTGCTTGTTCAGCTAGGCTTTGATCGAATCTTGACCAGCGGGGGACCTGCGACGGCAATCGAAGGCGTTGCAGCGCTCAAGGATCTGGTGGATTGGTCACGTGGCCGGATCGAAATACTTCCAGCTGGCGGGATCGGCCGTTCGAATGCGTTGGACATCCTGACTCTCACAGGTTGCAACCAGCTGCATGGCTCCTTCCGTTCCGATTCGTCACAACCCGCTAGCTCCAACCTACCTGCACCCGCCATCATTCGATCGTTAAAAGAAATCATTAATTCCTATTCATGAATACTAAACATTACCTATACCGAAGGCATTGGAAGATGAAATTTATGCGACATTCGCATCAGGCAAGTGGTATGACAATCGCGTCCATGTCCATCGCCATGAACAGGATTGCTGTTGCATGCACTCTGTCGGCTTTGCTCTTGATTGGCAGCCCTTCGTTGCAAGCGGGTTCGAGCGGCGATTGGGACAACATGAAAGGTATCACCCCACAAGGGTACGTCTGCGCTGCGACGAAGTCCCCCATCGTTCTGGATGGGAAGCTCGACGAAGCCAGTTGGAAATCGGCACCCTGGACCAACGACTTCAATGACATCGAAGCGGACCTACGACCAAAACCGCGTCAGCGAACACGAGCCAAGATGCTGTGGGACACTGACTATGTTTACATCGCGGCTGAAATTTCGGAACAACATATCCAAGGCACGATCACCAAGCATGATGAGGTGATTTTCCAAGACAACGACTTCGAGGTATTCATCGATCCCGATGGGGACAACCATGCATACTACGAATTCGAAATGAACGCTTTGAATACAACGTGGGATCTGTTCTTACCAAAACCCTACAAAGACGGAGGAGTGGCTGACAACAGTTGGGAATTTCAGGGGCTGAAGTCGGCAGTTCACCTGGAAGGAACAATCAACGAACCGTCGGATGTCGATTCGTTTTGGAGTCTTGAGATCGCGATTCCTTGGAAGGCTTTTCCGAAACACCCCGGCTACTCCCTGCCACCTCGCAATGGCGATCAATGGCGATTTGGTTTCTCACGGGTCGAATGGCAATTTGACGTTGTGGAAGGCAAGTACCAAAAAGTGCCCAAGACCAAAGAAGATAACTGGGTATGGTCCCCCCAAGGCATTGTCGATATGCATCGACCTGAACGCTGGGGCTTTGTCGAATTCACCAGCGATGAATCGAACCAACGCTCGTTCGCGCACGATGAAAGCCTCACGATCCGCGATAATCTGATGGAAGTTTATCATCGACAACGCGCGTTTCGAGAGAAGAATGGCCAATGGGCTGCGGATTGGAAGACGCTCGATTTCGAACCCAAATCACCGAGCTCCGAATCGGCCCGCATGCAAGCGAATTCAGAAGGGTATACCGCTTCGCTTGTTCAAAAAACAGAAGACGGAGCAAAGAGAACTTGGTTTGTTCGACAGGATTCCAAATTGTGGTCCCAGATGGACAACAAGCTGGTTCAGGAAGCACTCGGGCGATCCGGAGAGAATCGTAAGAATTTAGAATCGGCGTTAACGCAAGTTGCCCCGGAGCAACTGGAAGCGATGGAGTTTTTAATCGCCAACATGCCAGATCGCGATCTGAAGGCGCTGACGACCGATTTCTTGACGGAGAATGTCCAGCTTTCCTACCAAGCCATGAACGAGTCCCCCTGGAAAGACCAAATTCCTACCGACATCTTCCTCAATAACATTTTGCCTTACGCAAACATCAACGAAGGACGCGAACCATGGCGCAAGGATTTTCGAGCAAGGTTCTTACCCTTGATTGAAGGGGCAAAAAGCCCATCCCAAGCAGCGGCCATGTTGAACCAGAAACTGTTTCCATTGGTTAAGGTAAAGTATTCGACTCAAAGAGCCAAAGCCGACCAGAATCCAACGGAATCTATTAAATCGGGACTAGCGTCTTGTACTGGATTGTCGATCCTTTTGATCGATGCATGCCGAGCGGTGGGTATTCCAGCTCGATTCGTTGGTACACCTTTATGGTCGGACAATAGCGGCAATCATTCCTGGGTAGAAGTTTGGGATGACGGTTGGCACTTTACGGGGGCCGCAGAACCTTCGGGCGACGCATTGGATCAAGCTTGGTTTATTGGTCGAGCGGCCACCGCAAAACGAGACTCCGTGATGAATGCAATCTATGCGGTCAGCTTTCAAAAGACGCCCCTCAAGTTTCCGCTCGTTTGGGACCGTTCTATTGACTACATCAAAGCAGTCAACGTAACAGATCGATACACTCAGCTTGGAGTCAAAACACCGGAAGGCAAATCATTGGTCATGGTTCGTGTGCTCGATGCGAACGTAGGTCAACGAGTCGCCGCGAAGATTCGAGTTCTCGACCAAGCCGGGAATGAACTATCTGCTGGTCTATCCAAAGATGAGCGATTCGACGCCAACGATCATTTGCAATTCTATGTTCCTATCGATCAAGAATTTTCGATCGAAGCTTCCGAAGGGGGCAGGGTAATCAAGCAGACATTTCCTAGCCCAACCAATGGGAAGACGATCACTTTAGAACTTCCACCCAAAGTCGCTGCAATATCCACAGCAACTAGGTTTGTCTCTACCAACGCTGCTGCAACGGATTCGTTGACGAAGTCGGAAGCAGAAGAAGCCTTGCAGAAACTGTGGCAAGAACATGTGGCAAGCATTCGTGAATCACGAGCCGATGAAATGAAATCGCAAGAGATTGTGATGAACAAATTGAAGATGCCGTTTTCCACCGAAGTGTTCGGCGAGAAGCCTGAAAAAGGACGCAGCATGTACATTTCCATGCATGGCGGCGGGGGAGCACCTTCCCATGTGAACAATCAGCAATGGGACAACCAGAAAAAGCTCTACAAACTCGAAGAGGGAGTGTACGTAGTGCCCCGAGCTCCTACAGACACCTGGGACCTGTGGCATCAGGCTCACATCGACCTATTCTTTGACCGCCTGATTGAGAACTGCATCGTGTTCGATGATGTCGATCCCAACCGAGTCTATATCATGGGTTATTCGGCTGGTGGGGACGGCGTCTATCAATTAGCACCGCGAATGGCCGATCGACTTGCAGCGGCTTCCATGATGGCTGGGCATCCCAATGAAACGTCTCCTCTAGGCCTAAGAAACCTGCCATTCACGCTTCACATGGGCGGCAACGATTCCGCCTACAACCGTAACAAAATTGCAGCGGAATGGGCCGTGAAGCTAGAGGACCTGCAAAAGCAAGATCCTAAAGGTTACGTGCATTTCGTGAAAATTCACGAAGGCAAAGGGCACTGGATGGATCGAAAAGATGCTCAAGCGATCCCATGGATGGCACAGTACACTCGCGATCCATTTCCAAGCCGCATCGTCTGGAAACAAGACGACGTTGTACAAAAACGATTTTACTGGCTCGCGGTGGAACCAACCGACATTCGCGAACGGGCATTGGTGATAGCCAATCGCGATGGTCAAACATTCGATGTCCAGTCTCAAGACGTCGATAAGATCACATTGCGATTCAATGATTCCATGATCGACTTCGATCAACCCATCAAGATTACCTCGGGCGAGAAAGTGCTATTCGAAGGAAAAGTAGAACGATCTCTGGAATGTATTAAAAAGACCCTGAGCGAACGCGGCGATCGAACTTCCGTTTATTCATGCGAAGTCACGGTAACGCTAAGCCCATGAAAACGATTGTATTTGATAGCAAGCCGTATGATCGCGAATACCTTCAATCGGCCGTTGGTTCATCGCAAGTGGACTGGAACTTCCAAGAGTCTCGGCTAACCCCGGAGACGGCCAAGATTGCAGACGGTTCCCAAGCCGTTTGCATCTTCGTGAATGATTTGGCCGATCGACCAACCCTGCAATCCTTGGCCAAACAAGGTGTTCGGTTAGTTGCCTTGCGATGTGCCGGGTTCAACAATGTGGACTTGGTTGCTGCTAAAGAACTGGGACTGTCGATCGTCAGGGTGCCTGCGTACTCGCCTCATGCGGTCGCAGAACATACGGTCGGCTTACTCATGACCTTGAACCGAAAAATCCACCGTGCCTACAATCGTGTTCGCGAGCTAAATTTTTCGATCAATGGTTTGGTTGGGTTCGATATCTTTGGCAAGACAATTGGGATCATTGGAACCGGCAGGATCGGCCAGATTACGGCTCAGATCTTTCGAGGCTTTGGTGCAAACGTGATCGCGTACGACCCATTTCCTAATTCGACTTGGGCAAACACCTATGGAGTGCGGTACACATCGCTGGATGACCTTTTTAGTCAATCGGACGTTCTGTCATTGCATTTGCCGCTGACGCCAGAAACCAAGCACTTGATCAACTCGACCACCTTGGCTCGGACCAAGCGAGGCGTCTACTTGGTCAACACCAGCCGAGGCAAGCTGATTGAAACGACAGCCTTGATCGCTGCTATTAAAACAGGGCAAGTGGGAGGGGTTGCTCTGGATGTTTATGAGGAAGAAGAAGGAGTCTTCTTTCACGATCTTTCAGGGATTGTGCCTCAGGATCAAGAGCTCTCGCAGTTGCTGATTTTTCCTAACGTTTTGATTACTTCACACCAGGCGTTCTTGACTCAAGAGGCGCTCTCGGAAATCGCGAGAGTGACCGTTGAAAATCTTTTGCGATTCCATCGCCAAGAGGCGTTTTTGGAAGGGACGTCCTTGTAGGCACATGCGTCAAGTGTGCCAATGTGTCTCGCATGGTGTGGCAGCACACATGCACATGCGCAAGGTTCATTGGGTTGATTGGCAATTGGCTTGTCGCTTTGTTGAGCCGCGGGCGCTAGCCGCGTTGAGTTCCATTGCGTTAGATACGTGGTCGCGGCTAGCGCCTGCGGCTCAAGGTAGGGCTGACTAGCACGGTCTAAATGTAACGATGTGCTTAACAAAGTTATCGCGAATGTTTCACAGCAAGAATACTTAGCTTCGAATGACTCAGCACTCGATCTGCGGTGTTACCCAGTACTAAGCCCGATAGTCCGTTGCGACCTACATTACCGATCACCACAAGTTCAACCTTGGTCTCTTTCGCGCATTGGCAAATCTCTTTCCAAGCGATCCCGTTGCGAACATGCGAAAAAATGGCCTGTCCACCTGGGGCTAGGGTTGCAATGAATTGCTTAAGATTTTGTTCAGCTTGTTCACGCACAGCATTTCGCATAATTTCGGCGTCGGATTTTGGAAAGGACATGACTTTTGGAATGTCCCCATCGTCGATCACGTGCAAAAGGTGAACGTCCGCACCCAACTGTTTTGCTAAAGAAAATCCCTCTTCGGCAGCGACGAGAGAGGATTCCGAAAAATCGGTACACAGCAAAATCGACTTCGGTTTCCTTGGCATTTCATCGCTCGTGGCCAGGACAGAGCACGTGCAACGTGTGATCAATCCTCGAGAAGTGCTCCCCAAGAGAAACTGTTCCCAGCCAGAATGCCCGCTTCGCCCGGTAACAACAAGATCGATCTTTTCTTGCTCCACCAGATCGGAGATGGCGATGTGCGGCGATCCGACAGCGACTCGGGCTTCGACTTTCAGTCCGTCCGTTCCGGTGTCTTGAATCAGCTTTTCCAAATTAACAATAGCATCTTGCCGCAGCTCCTCTTGCATGACGGCGTAGTCGTAGAAAGGGCCGCCAAGCTCGGATACGGTTGGCATGATGGCCAGGTCGGAAACACAATGGGCGACAAGCAATTTTGCGTTGGATGCCTTTGCAATCTCAACCGCTCTTGCAAAGGCAATTCGAGCATGACGAGAAAAATCGCATGCCACCAGGACTTTTTTGTAAAGCTGAGTTTCGACACTCACGTTGTTTTTCCTTCGATGCGAGAATGAGCTTCCATGGGAACTGAGCCCAAGCAGCCACCTATGCAACGTTTGTGCCAAACGCCTTGTTTACTTTCGCGTTTGACTCGCAACAAACTTCGTGGCGGGATCCACCCCCAAACATCCGACCAGCGTTACCAGGTAAGTCGGTTGGGAACACGCCTGAAGCTGAGCCTTGGCCAATTGCAGTTGCTTTTGCAGACCAAGACGTTTGGTGACGGCACTATGGGTTGGCCGGCCACAGTACTCTTCCAAGTAGGCAACATGGCGAGTCCACAATGCGATGTCCACGCGTTGTTTGCATTGCAACCGGGATCGGTACCAATCGCTTTGCATCAAATTCTCCCGAGTGAATAGCGATCGTACTTCTGGAGAGCTCAACGAGAACCCGTTCCAGGTCCCTTCCGCCATGATTTTGAGAATTGCTTGCAACGGTGGGCAGGCTAATTCGAAACTTCCATCCTGCAAGTACACTTCCGCCACTCGCCTTTGAGCTTCCGCGATATGCAAAATTCCGTCTGCGTACGAATCCATATCTTGCTTCTCAGGACAAAGAATTCGTTCGTCGAAAACCTTGCTAGGATTATCAAAGACGCGACCGAAGTAACGTCTCACAAATCGAGAAGTGATTCGATATCCCAGCCGACTAGCGGGTATAAGAACCCCCTCATGCTCGAAGTCCTCCAGTTTTTCAAGCAACCCACTGCGGATCAAGAAATCGGGCTCACGCTCTTCAGGACGCAATCGACACCAAATCTCAGGCACAAACATACTGATGTCGTGTCCGACTTCAATCTCGGGGCCGATATGACCGGCAGCTGTACTGTATCCACCTAAACCGGTCAGAATCATACTGACGATCGACGTGTTCAGATCGTAGCACATGTTCAGCGCATTGAACGGACCTTTGGTAAGCGCACCTTCGCTTCCAGCCCCAGTTGTCGACGGGCTCTTCCCTGTTAGCGAACAGACGTAATCCATCACCAATTCCGGTAGCTCTTGATAATGAATCGGTCCAAACACTGCCAGAGACCGAATCCCCACCTTCAGTTCCGGTGGATTGTTGCGTCGACCCGACAAGATCGACCCGACAGGAATCGGAACTGGTGCATTGGCGGGGGTTGCGCGATACAGTTGAATACCACGAAAAGCCACGTAGCGGTCGAATGGATCGAGCAAATCGGGGCGGTCTTGCAGATAACGAGGATTCTTGGAAGGCTTGCCGTCCACCCAACGCGGCTGGGCCGATGAGACAACAAATTCTTGCTTGCTCGCCATAAAGCTCGTCAGCCGATCTCGCATCGGTGCAGAGTATTGTTCAAAATCGATGATGTTCGAGATCTCTTGCTCGATAGTCTTGCGCGCTAGAGGCTCAAAATTACAGAAGAAGTTGCCAACATCCGCAATGTCCTTTTCCGTTTGTTTGTCCAATCCACGATGGACTGCATCGTCGGGGCGTTGAAACAAGCGATACTCGCAATTGGCGACAAACTTGTAACTTCGCTCCGCAGGAAAGTCTTTGCCTTCAGGCAACGTGGGAAGAAAGCGTTTGGGGACCACTACGCTAGCGGTGATATCGTCCTCCAACTGAATCTTGGCTGCGGCGGCAAAGTCCTGACGAAGCTTGTACATCCGCCATCGCCCAAGTGGGTCCAAGCCCACTCTTAGATACATGCCAACTAGTTTACGGTTCCCAAATTTAAGCTCGTGCCCATTGTCGCCATTGACCACATCTACACCGAAATGCTGTCTCCAATTGCCATTCCATTCCGGCTTGCAGAAGCGCTTGATGATAAAGGCCATAGCGTACAAATGAGTCGGAATACTCTTGAGCCAAGTGTTGTACGCATCCGTATACTCGCGGGAAGGAGTGAGCAGTTTGATGACGCTTCCCAAAGTGCGATCGGGGTCCAACACCTTTCGGCTATCGCGCTTTCCATAA
>CAITIF010000831.1 GCA_903892365.1 uncultured Pirellula sp.
ATTCGAGGCCAGATCATTCTTGCATTAGACCTGAAACGATTACTGAAACTGCCGCTAGACAGCGAGCCTGAGGCAAAGCGTTTGGTCATATTTAAGCAAGCCGTTGGACCTGCGTTTGGGCTTTTGGTGGATGAAGTTGGTGAAATCGCAACCGTTTCGAAAACCAATTTCGCAACAAATCAAAGCGTTCAGACGGGTTTGCCGATTCATGCTCCAAGTGAATTGGTAGACCGAGTCTGTCGGCTTGAAAAACAATTGTTGGTTGTACTCAACCCTCGCAAATTTTTACCCCTCATTGAAAACGAACTCTCAAGAAAAAGTTCCATTTAGGCTGATCATGAAAAATTTAAAGCTAAGCAAAAAGCTTGTTGTGCTGACACTGATCCTATGTTCGTTCCTGGCGATCACAGCCTATGTTGGTTGGGCGGGCCTACGAATACTGAACAGCAACACCTACAAGCTTGGAAAGGAATCCTTTGCGAATCTTGTCGCAACCGCGGACATACGTGGCGAGCTTTTCACCATGATTCGAGCTCAAAAGAATGCGGTACTCAGCACCGATGACAAGAAGTCCGAGGTATTTGCCAACGCGAGTGAAGCCGCCGCCAGTCGCCTCAAGACTTTGGTCGTCGCGCTTCGTGCTGAACTCATGACAACTCCGCTCAACGCAAGTGTACAAGAGCTCAGCAAAAACGTGGAAAAGCTCATCGAAATTAATGAATCGTGCCTTGTGTCCGCGAGACTGAATACCATTATCAAGGCGGATGAGCTGCTTACTGGCAAGATCCTCGCCAACGTCGAATTGCTGTCGCAGGCGGTCGATAAATCGCTTAATGCTCAAAAAGTTTCGCAAGATAGCGACTCTCGCCCCAATCTCGAAACGCAAAAGCTGGTAGGTCTTGCGAAAGATATGTTTGCTAGTTTGGTATTGCACGTTCGTACACCACAAAGCAATAAATCCGCGTTTGCGTCGGCCGATTCAAATGCAAAGCAAAAGAGAGATGCTTTTTTTACAGCTGCTTCATCTAGCAAGGACCCTGAACTTGATGGAGCTCTTAAGACGATCCTTTCCGGAATGCGAGTGGACGTCGATGAAGTGCTGCGTCTGTCTACAATCGATTCCAATAATATTTCGGTGGAAATGTCGTTGAATGAAGCAAGAGTTTCAACGGATGCATTGTTAGAAAGCTTAGATGCAATAACCGAGGCTCTTAAAACCGCTGTTGAGTCGGGAGTCCTAATGAGCCAAGACATTTATTTAGAAAGTTGTTGGATACTTATCGCCACCACGATTTGCGGCTTGTTACTGGGTGTTGCTGCGTCCTATTTGGTCTCTCGTTCCGTTACACGGCCTGTTTCTCTCGTCAAAAACCTCGCTCAAGAGATGGCCAGCGGCAACTTGATGTCTCGCATCAATCTCAAGCAGTCTGATGAAGTTGGCGAGTTGGCGTTAGCCACGGACTCACTGGCCGACGCTTTGTCGGGGATTGTACAACAAATACAAGCTGCAGCTTCAAGCTTGAGTATGTCTTCGTCTGGACTGGGCAGTATTGCGAGTTCTCTCGTTTCGCAAAGCGAACAAACTTCATCGCGAGCCAGCGGCGTATCCTCCGCCTCGGAGCAGTTGTCCGCGAACATTAATACGATGAGTTCGGCTGCAGAAGAGATGAGTATGAATTTTGCTTCGATCTCGTCAGCAACCGAAGAGATGAGTGTCTCGGTGGGTTCGATCTCGTCGGCGGCGGAACAAACGTCCAACAATGTTGCAGCGGTTGCAACGGCTGTTCACGACATTTCCGTTTCCTTTGACCATATTCTCGGTAACGTGCGCGACGGTTCTCGAGTCGCCAACAACGCCAGTCAAATGGCGGATTCCGCCAATTCGACCATGCGTACCTTGGACCAATCCAGCGCAGAGATTAGCAAGGTCACTGAAACGATCAAAATGATCGCCTTGCAAACGAATTTGCTCGCGCTTAATGCAACCATTGAAGCGACTTCGGCAGGCGAAGCTGGTAAAGGCTTCGCAGTTGTGGCCCATGAGATCAAGCAGTTGGCGAACCAAAGTGCAAAAGCAGCTGAAGATATCGCTGTTAAGATCGAGGGAGTACAGAACGGGACACGCCAAGCAGTCGGAGTGATTCACGACATCGCCAATGTCATCAAAGAAATCAATAGCTTGTCCGATCGCATTTCGACTTCGGTTGAGCAACAAAGCCGAGCCGCTCAAACTATCTCCCAAAATATTGGTCAAGCCAATAGTGGTGTGAGTCAAATCGCACGGTCCATTTCTGAGGTTGCGGCAACCGCAAACGATATGTCCCGCAATATCGCAGAGGCAACGCGAGGGGCCACCGATGTCTCGAGAAATGTTGGCGAAGCGGCCAAGGCAGCAGGGGCAATTTCGGATAGTATTACACAGGTAAGCAAAGCGGCACAGGAAACCAATCGATCCTCGGACGGAGTGACAGCCGCTTCGAACACGTTGGCTGAACTCTCCCAAACGCTGAGTAAGATTACGTCTCGATTCAAAATCCCAACCAATGACTCATGAGCCAACTCGTATTCTAATTGTTGACGACTCGAGAATCTTTCGCGGAATTCTCGAGAGCGCGTTTGCCAATATCTCCGATATCGTGGTCCTCGGATCTGTTTTTAACGGCGAGAAAGCCATTGAGTTTCTTAAGAGATCGCCCGTCGATTTGGTGACGCTGGATCTAGAGATGCCTGGTATGGATGGTCTAGCGACACTGCGAGCGATCCGTGAACTGAATCGTTCCAAACCCAATAGCCCTCCCATCGAAGTGATTTTAATCAGTTCGCTTACAACTCAAGGAGCCAGGTGTACCGTCGAAGGTCTACAACTGGGAGCGATCGATTTCATCTTGAAGCCGAGCAATGGGACCGAATCGCAGAATAAAGCGTCATTAGAAAAGACGCTGAATGAAAAGTTACAGATCTTCAAGCATAAGCGCTTTGGCCTACAAGAATCGCTTTCAATGAAGGTGGCGCCCGCTTCGATCAAAGCAGAAGTAGCATCCAAGTTGGCGGCCAACAATCTGCCTTCGAAACCACCGGGAATATACCAAGCCATTGCGATCGGCATATCGACAGGAGGACCTGAAACTCTCACTCAACTGTTGCCAGAACTTGTAGGCAAGACGACTGTTCCTATTTTCATTGTCCAGCATATTTTGAGCGGACTCAGCAGCTATTTCGCAGAGAGTTTGAGCCGCCGACTAAGCCATCCGATTGTGGAAGCAAAGGATGACATGGCCGTAACGCCAGGAGGTATTTACTTGGCCCAAAGCGGATGCCATATGATCCTCAGGCGAAAGGAAGGCAAAATCATGATCGGCTTGAGCAATGCGCCGCCTGAAAATCATTCACGCCCAGCTGTCGATGTATTCCTGAGGTCAGCGGCAGCCATATACGGTTCTTCGTTGATCGCCGCCATTATGACTGGAATGCTGAATGATGGGGCTAACGGTGTTCGCGCCGTGAAACGAGCTGGCGGTTTTGTGATCGCGCAAGATCAAGCGACGAGTATTATTTGGGGAATGCCGCGGGCTGCCATCGAGACCGGTTCGGTTGATGTCGTGTTGCCGCTCGATCAGTTTGCTTCGACATTTCTCAGGCTTGTCGGGAGCGCGAAGCAGGCATGAAACTATCGGACCAAGAGTTTAGAGACCTGCGACTTTTGATTCAAAGACTTTGCGGAATTTGGCTTGGAGATGACAAGAAGTACCTCATTCAATCCAGGCTCGAGCCTGTTTTGCATCGGAAAAAATTGCATAGCTATGCTGATTTGGCAACTAAAGCTGCTGACGCGCGAGGGGCCCTAC
>CAITIF010000832.1 GCA_903892365.1 uncultured Pirellula sp.
CTGCATGAAGACCTTGCCGATCTCCAAGAGAAAATGGACGCAGCAAGGATCGCATTGCAATCGTTAACCGAACAACGCAATCAACAAACTCTGGAACTGGAAGAACTTTCGGATGCGGTGGATGTGCGACGCGGCCAACTATCGGAAATCGAGTCGGAAATTAAGGATCTCTCTGTCCAGAAGCAAGCCTTGCAAGATCTGGAACTGGAAATCGAGGACGCTCAACAGTATCTAGATGCCCTTCGAACAGAAGGACAGGCCTTGGCTCTCGAAGTAAAAGAGAATCAATTGTTGGTGGTTAGCAACGACAATCGCATTCAAGATTTATTGCATGAATCGAACACTCTCGAAGAGAAGAACGCCGTTGCATCGGATCGCTTGAAATCCATTTCAGACGAAGTCGCTGACGCGCAATCCGTATCGCAACAATGGCAGTCGTATCTGACGAGCCTTCAAGCCGATATGCAGGTTTGCTCCGATCGCAAAGCTTCGCTTGAGAAAGAAGTCGATCTATTGCAAACGCAGATTGCATCTGGACTTTTGCGAACTCAAGACCTGAACGAATCTTTAGAAGCAATTCAAAAAGATTGTCAACTGGCACAAGAGCAGTTTGAAAAAGAGGACCAGCGGCTGACGGATATTATGACCGAAGCGGAGGAGGCATTATCAAAACGCGATCGGCTGGTTTCGCAACAAAATGAGCTTCAAAGAGTTCTTGAAAGTCTTCAGGGGGAATTGTCCGAAACAGAGCAAACGCTTGCCCGCACCGTTCTGCAACGGGAAGAAGAGCAAGCGAGACTGATGGATAGTCAGAGTCAGCGAGCTGATTTGGAATCAACGATTCGCGAAATGCAAGCCGATGAAGTTCGATTGAGCGATGAGCTGAATGTTCTGCGAAACGAATCGGAGTCCTTGACTCGCTTGATCGAATCAAGTCGTGAGGCCTGTGAACGCCTTGAGAGGCAGATTGATTCACTGGAAATGGTGAAAACCAATTTGCAGCAGGTGGAAACCGACTACAACGAACGTCGATCAGCGGTTGAGCGGATCGATACAGAGCTATCGGATCTGCAGTCGAAATGCAGTCAACTACAAAGTGAGATCCAGGTTTTAGAGTCTAAGAAACTCGATTTGGTGCAGCTTGAGCAAGCTTGTGAATCTAAACAATCGTCGTTGCTGACGTTGCAGAAAGAGTACGAAGACAAGCTGAGAGTACGGCAAGAAATCGATGCCAAGATCGCCTCCATGAAGAGTACCCATGAAGATCTGGCACGCTTGCAAATCGACTGCAATGATTCACGCAGTTGCCTTTTGCAAATGATGGAAGATCAGAAAGCAAAAGAAACCATTTTGCTAGAAATTCGCAATGAGCTAGATGTGAAGAGATGCGAGCTAAGCGAAATCCAAAACTCACTAGCAGGGAAGAAATTGCAACTGGATGACCTTGATGAAGGTATTGCAGCGAAGAACCTTGAGTCCGATGAGCTAGTGCACCAACTGGATCAATCGCGACGCGAACTTGGAAAGCTGGCTGCTTTTCGCAAGTCGACGGAGGTAACGATTAGTGAATTGATGCAACAGGTCGACTCGCTTCAAGAAGCCATTGAGGTTTGCCATCAGGATATCAAGCAAGCCGAATCGTCCAGAGCAAAAATGGTGCTGCAGGTGGCTACCTTGGAATCGGAAGTTCAAACGCTCATGAACGATCGGGCACAATTGACGAGCGAAACAACGCTTGCCAATGTATTACTGGAATCGAAGAGGTCGGAGCTCTCCGCGATTCGATTGCAGATTGACCAGTCAGCACAAGAATCCGTTACCTTGATGCAATCGGTGCAGCAATTGGAAACTGATTTTCATCTAGCCAACTTGGAATTGGAAGCCAAGCGACAGGAAATCAAAGCGGCCATGGTTGAAGAGGTCTTCCACGCCGACTTGCCAGCCGACATCCAAAGAGAGGACGACATCGAGAATGAGGCAGAAAGCGAAGTTGAAATTGTAATGGACGAAGCTTCCTTGTCCTTGGTGATCAAGGCGCAGCAACCCCCATTACCACCGGTTGCCATGGAAGAAAATGTTTGGAATTCGCTGAATGAACTGAAGCAACTAGGCCAAAGCGTTCGAGTTGACGAAGTGCATCTTGAATCGGCATCGCACGTTGATGGCCAGGTCGTCGTTCCAAGGAATTCGAGCACATTGCAACCAAGTTTGAAACCACGAGCGGATGCTTGGGCATCCATCTTTAGCAACGACAACTAGCCAAGGATGTTACCCAACCAACTAAAAGTTTTCGCATCACCACGCGAGTACGCCACCGGCTACCAATAAGACATTGCCAAATTCACACCAAGTTGTCCGAACGAAACTCCATGCAATTGTGTGCAAGGGGAACAAACGTAACCCTACTTCGCCTCCATATTCGCCGAAACCCCGTATTGGATCTGGCCACAGATCCCCTGAAACCCCGTATTAGATCTGGCAACAGATCCAATACCCAACTAGCGCGTGCAATACCGAAGTCGGCTTATCGAAAGTCGGACAATTCGAACTACAGCTGGGAATGGACTCGAAATGATAGAACAAGCTTGGGCTGCAATCGCAAACAATTCGATTTTCGTAGCTTCGATCACAGTGGCGTTTTTCACCATCAAGGGCCTTCTTTGGCTAGCGATCCCTTACATGGCTATTCGCTGGCGAGGCTATGCTATGCGACGAAACAGGGGTTCAGGCGTGGAATCGGAACAAGCAAGTATTTAGAAAGTGGCTCCAAGGTAGGTCCATGTACATGGCAGCCTATTCTTAAGAAATCTGCATCATTTTCACGAGTTGCGCTACGGACTCTACTTCCATTTTTTTCGTGATGCGGCTTCGATGCACTTCGACAGTCTTGGGGCTAATCGAAAGAAGCTTTGCGATTTGCTTAGACAATTTCCCTTCAGCCACTAATTCAGCGATTTGTCTTTCGCGTGGGGTAAGGGAATCCAAGCGGTCGTTGACTAGCGACTTTTGATTTTCACGAGTGCGGCGCTCAGAATCCAACTCCACCGCGGTTTTCACGGCATCGATCAACTTTTCGTGCTTGAAAGGTTTTTCGATCACTGTGACCGCACCCAATTTCATAGCCTCTACAGCCAGTGCGACGGTGCCATGCCCGGTAATTAGTACGAAAGGCACCTTGCCACGATTATTTTGAAATTTAGAAATGAACTCCAGTCCATTCAAATCTGGCATCTTGAAATCGACCACTAGGCACTGAGGGCAGGCAAGGTCCTGTTCCTGCAGAGCATCTGCGCCAGACGCAAATTCACTGCAATGCACGCCGGCCTTGCCGAGCACAAACGAAGTAGAGTTGCGCATGCCTTCATCGTCGTCAACAACCCAGACGTCTACCGTACCGATCGTCATAAGACTGACCCTATGGAGAGAAAAATGGTTTAGAGCATTATTTCTTCAAAAAGCAAGCTTATCACGCGATGTTTACGAGAGCAACCCGACTCCCATTCCTTTTTCATGCCGCAACGAAGGCCCCCCCCAACATCGCGATCAATGACGGTACAGATGCAGCTTGGACCTTGATAGATTTGTTGTTATGATGCTGGCCGTAGAAACCGATTGGTCTTACCCCTCTGATTGCTTGGAATCCAACTATCTCTTGATTGGGAAGCAGCGGTTGGCGCGTCAATCTACACTGAAAGGATTTCGGATTGCTTTCATTTCCCAACTCTTGTGCTTCTGAAAATCGAGCGATTCAGCTCGACCTTCTCTCCGCATTCGCGCTGCCTGCCGCAAGAAACTTCGCAGGACTGGGCATTACGCATGAATGAGGAGTTAAAAGACGGGTTCAGGACTCGCGTGTTGGTGATTGAGGACGATCACTTGCAGTCTGCTTTAGTTCGAAAAAAGCTGGAGCTGAGCTCCTTCGAAGTATCCACCTGCGAAGATATCGAAGCAGGATTGCAATTGGTTCAAATGCATGACTTTGCCGTTGCGGTGCTAGATCTTGATCTTGGCGGACAGAGCGGCTTTGATTTTGTTCGCGAACTGACCAAACTGAACAGCAAGACCAAGGTAGTTGTACACTCGTTCGATGATTCCTTTAAAACGGTCAAGGAAGGGCTCAATCTTGGTGTCTTCGCCTATGTTGAAAAAGGGAGGCTTGATAACGAGCTAATCGACTTCTGTCGCCGTGCTGAGTCCGCATATCTGAGTGAGCGTCTGGATGCAGCGAATCGATCGATTGCCTTTCAGCTCCGGCTTTTGGAAGTGGTAGAGCACGGGGTCATTGCAACGGATCGAACGGGCCGAATCACTTATTGGAATGGATTTTCCGAAAGATTAACTCATCTCAAGGCTTCGGAAGTACTGGGTCGATTCGTCCATGATGTTCTCCTATTGTCCCCTCAGGATTTGCCAGCGGTCCAGAACGCGATTGTCACTGGGACGAGCGTCGAATGCGAATGCCAATTCTTGCGGAGCTTGCCTCAACCCATTCTCATTCCGCTGAGACTGGTTGTGGTCGCTTTGTATGATTTAGAAGGAACACAAGTGGGATCGGTGATCTCGCATCA
>CAITIF010000833.1 GCA_903892365.1 uncultured Pirellula sp.
GGATATTCGTGGAGACAGTGACTTTCTCGAAGTTCGCTTGGATCCCGTGCAACGGCAAGGTTCGCTTACCAATTATGTTTTGCACATCAAAATCAAGGACAACGCCGCCGTCGGAGAATTCATGGACGAGTTGGTGGTCGTTACCAACGACGAGAAGAATGAGATGTTTACCCTGCCCGTTTCTGGGCGAATTGTTCCCCCGATCTCGATTTCCCCCACGTTTGTTACGATGGGAGATGTTGGGAAAGGCAAGACTTCGCAGCAGAAACTGATCGTGCGAGCTAAAAAACCGTTTGAAATCGCCAGCGTCGATTGCGAAGACAAACGGTTTGAATTTGCCATCCCAGCCGGCGCACGTTCCGTTCATATTCTTCCGTTCACTTTTCGAAGCGAGTTGTTGACGCCGGAAGATAACGGTTCTTTAAAGAACGTCATTCTCGTTCGCACATCGCTGGGAGAAGAAATGACAGCGGAGGCAACGGTTTCCGGTCGCGTCGTCAACTAGGATTGCGAAGCCAAATTGAATTCGTGGTTGTGAACGACCGAATCCATACACAACAGGCGTTATCTTGGAAAATCTCATCGTGGTTCGTCCGGATTGGCTTTTGCCAATAGAGCGACCGCCGATTCACCAAGGTTTTCTCGTGCTGAGTCATGATCAGATCCAGTACCTAGGGCAAGACTTACCCAGCCAATTCGAGCATGTTCCCCAGATTCGTTTAGCTGACTATGCGATTTTACCTGGGTTGATCAACAGCCATTGCCATCTCGAGTTTAGCGATCTCGCATTGCCGATATCGGCTGAAAAATCTTTTGCTAGTTGGATTCAATCCGTGATCCGACATCGCGCGACCGCAACGCCAGCCCCTTCCGAGCGAATGTCCTTGAGACGAGCTGCGATGGATCAGGGTATCAAAGAATCGTATGATTGTGGTGTTCGCTGGGTTGTGGATATGACCACATCGCCATGGCAAGCCGAGTGGGTCGAAACATCCGTGCTGGCGATCGCAAAGGCAGCTCGGTCGTGGGCAAAGCACGTGTGGGTACCAACGATTCCAATTTCGGTGCAACCATGCATCGAACTGGTTGATGTGAATGAAACACGATTGGAACAAACGCGTTCCTTTGCCCTTTCGCTCTATGAGTCCCGGGATCAACAACAAACTTGCTTAAGTCCCCTCGGCCCCACTTCCCAACTTGAGGCGGAGAGCTCGATTCGTCCCGTCGGCCGATTGGGGCTGGCTCCGCACTCCCCTTACACCGCGTCGACCGAGCTTACGCGGTGGAGTCAACGCAAATCCTTTGAACAGCATCGGCTTGTCGCAATGCATTTGGCTGAATCCTTCGATGAAATGCAATGGATTGAGAAACAAGTGGGGCCTTTCGAAAGTCTGATGCGGCCGTTTGTCAATGAAAACTACAGGTCGGGGTTGGGCAGCGTTACGGAACGCTTGCATTGCCTATCCCAGTCATGGCGAAGCTTGGTCGTTCACGGAAACTACCTGACCGATTCTGAATTGGACTACCTGGGTTTAGCATTCGAAAAGATGGCCATTGTTCATTGTCCTCGTACGTATGCGCATTTTGGACATGGGAATTCCGATGGGCAATCTATGGTTACTCGTTATCCCATGCAGGAACGAATGCAGATGGGGGTGCGGCATTTTCTTGGTACCGACTCACGTGCTTCGAATCCCAATCTGAACCTCTGGTCCGAGGCACAATCGGTTCGCGCGACTCAGCGCGAAGTCTCTTCTTTGGATATTCTTCGAATGATCACGACCGATCCGGCTGAATTTCTTAGGTTACCGGGTGGGGTTGGGCGGTTTCAGGTGGGTTCCCAGGCGGGGTTAACGGCTGTTAAACTCAACAAAAACAAGGCTGCCACAATCTACGACTGTTTGCTTTCTCCAGAAACAACAACTCATCCGCTTGAGAAAGTGCTTTTGAATGAGCCAATCTCGCCAGCCGCTTCCGAAATTGAGAAGTTGCGATAAACTAGGGCTTTGCGGGACCGTAGCTCAACGGTTAGAGCAGGGGACTTAAGCGAAGAAAACCTAAGGTAGAACGGTACAACTGTATTGCTATGGTGACTTCGAGCGGGTTGCAAGCGATTTTGCTAGTATTGCCAAGAAATTTGGTGCTGGCGAGGCTGCTTGTAGAATCTGTCAAATTCGGGGAAGGCTTCACTCATTTTGGATCAATCCGACCAAAGTGAAATGCTAATCCCGAGCCAAGCCGCCTTGTGCGGAAGGTGTAGAGACCAGACGGCAGACACGTAAAGTGAAGGTATGGTCCAGACCACAAACTCGAAAGAGGCGGCGAAAGCCGTGGTTGGTAAGCATAATCCCTTGGTTGCAGGTTCGAATCCTGCCGGTCCTATTTTCTTTTCTTGCATTGCATCACGATGAGCTCGGGTGCGACTTGAGCGAGCCCTTTTCTTTCTAATCCTACCCATGACCCACCCGATCGACACCCCTCCGACCCAAGATCATTTGAAGCCCTATACAGATTCGATCCAGGGCTTAAAGCGAGTCGGGGCTCAGCTATGGAACCGAGGCTGGTCTTTAGGCACCTCGAGCAACTACAGTGTTGTTGTTGACCGAGCCCCGTTAACGCTGTTGATCACAGCCAGTGGAAAAGATAAGGGGCATCTGGGAAGCGACGATTTTGTGTTGGTTGACCATTTGGGGCAATTAACGTTGCCAGGCCAAGCCAAAAGTAGTGCCGAAACGTTGCTTCACTGCACGGCCGCTCAACATTGCGGGGCGGGGGCGGTGCTACATACTCACAGTGTCTGGGGAACATTGCTTTCGCAGCATTTCTTTGCCTTGGGCGGAATTCGCCTGGAAGGTTTCGAGATGCTAAAAGGTTTGGACGGGGTGACCACTCATGAGTCTTCCGTTTGGCTGCCTATTTTCGACAACACCCAAGACATCCC
>CAITIF010000834.1 GCA_903892365.1 uncultured Pirellula sp.
ATTCAAAAGTCGATTGACCCAAGTGTCGCACCTAGAATTGCGAGTGCATCTGACGAACTGAAAAAGACGATCATCGATGAAGTTGCGAAAAAAAATGTCATCCACGCGGTGAACTTGATACCTCAAGAAAGCGAGACCATACAACGACTTTTAGATTCGAAACGAATCGCGATCGTCGGTGCGATGTACGATGTGGTCAGCGGTGAAATCGAGTTCTTAAGCGATCAGGCTATCGGTTTATAACGCGACGGCACTGCAGGAAACCAACTAGGACTAGAATTTGGAAGTTTCTCGCTCCGATGTGCAAACGAGCACCTCTTTGAGATCCGCTTGTAAATACTGAGCAAGGCGCTTCATTGCAAAGGATTCGCTCGCGTGATGGCCGATCAACAGCATGGCTATCCCGCGGGATTCTGCCTCCAGGCATTGATGGTAGGTTGCTTCGCCGGTCAACATGGCGTCGCAGCCACGGCTGGCCACCATCCCCAACATGCTCCCGCCGCTGCCACAAACAATGCCGACCTTCCGAACGCCATGCGTGGCAGTGTGAGTCGATTTCGCTTGAATGTCTGGGATATGCTTCCGCAGCCGTTCAAAAAGCTCTTCAATAGTATGAGGCTGCTGCCCGTGGACATATCCATAGCGTCCTACGCCCACGGAATCATCTATCACAGACCCACTTGCAAAGTTTTGAAGAGGGCGGACGGATGTCAGTTCCAACATATCCGCTAGTTGCTGGTTGATACCTTTTTTGGCATTATCCCAGGCGGTGTGAGGCGAGAAGATTGCGATTCCAGCTTCAATCGCCTGAAGCAATAGCTTGCCGGTCGATGTATCGTTGGTGATTCGAGCCAGGGGTTTGAATGGGATTGGGTGATGACACACTACCAATTGAGCTTGTCGTTCCATCGCTTCCGCCAAGGTAGTTGGCGTAAACGTTAAGCAAGTCATCACCAACGAGACGTTTTTTTCTGAGGAACCCACCAACAGTCCAACATTGTCCCAGGATTCAGCGTATTCCAGCGGTGCGATCTGGTGTAAAGCACTGAGGATCGTGGCGAGCTTCATCATGATGTTAATTGACTCAGGATTCGATGAGTTCCGGAAACTGGTTCGACATGCAATCTTTCGAATCGCGAGTAACCTCGAACGAATTCGGATGCGTTCATCGACCGTTTGCCTGCGGGCTGAACGGTTTCAAGGACTAAGATACCATCGGACGTAACGAGCTGTAGGGCTGCGTCCTGTTGCCCCAAAAGAAGATCACCTGGTTTTCCAACTGTTCCATCTACTGGCACCTCGACAGCCCGAGCTTCAGAAACAATCAGACGAATGGACTTGCCGTCGGGGAATACGACGTTGGTGAAGGTACTTGGCCAAGGCTGCAGCCCACGCACCAAGCGATCTAGAAGTCGAGCTGGGTACTGCGGGTCCAATTGCCCATCCTGCTTATTGAGCCTTGGGGCCTTGGTCATTTTCTGTTTGTCTTGAAGGATGCCAAGTTCGGTACATTCGGCAAGCGAACGTTTTGGTTCTAGATCTCGAACGGATGCCAAGGTGGATTCAACCCCGAGCAGGCTGAGTCGACGTTCTAATTGTTCCGCAGATTCGGACGGTAGAATTTCCGTTGCAAGCTGATGAAGAACGGGGCCACCGTCCAAGGTGGGAGTCATATGAATGATCGAGACACCCGCGGATTGGTCACCGGCCAAGATCGACCATTGTACGGGAGCAGCCCCGCGGTGCCTGGGCAATAACGAGCCATGCAGATTGATGCCGCCCAGTTTGGTGGCAGACAGAGCATGTTGTGACAAGATTTGACCGTAGTCGCACACGACCATCAAATCGGCATGAAGTGAAGCGAGCCAATCCACCGTCTGGGGTTCATTGATCGAAACCGGGTCGAAGATGGGAAGCCCATTTTCGGAGGCCCACATGCGAACCGGGCTAGGGGGCGGAGCTTTCTTTGCAGCCCCGACGACCGCTGGTCTCGTAATAACGGCGGCGATTTCTTGTCCGGAGTTTCTAAGGGCATCAAAGCTTGGGACAGCAAAAGGACCTGTCCCCATCAGTATCAGTCGCAAGGATAACCTCTCGATCGGTGTATCAACGAAAATGGGCAAGCAAAAGTGCCTGCCCAAGATCGTATCTTAGATGGAAGCTTTGTCGACCTGGTATTAAACCATGTCCTTGAGCTTCTTGAGAGGACGAACCTTAACGGCTGTCGAAGCTGGCTTTGGATCTGCCCATTTCATTTCACCCGTTTGAGGGTTACGAACTTGGCGCTTTGGAAGAGCCTTCTTCTGAATGCGGACGATCTTGCACAAATCTGGAATGACGAACGAGCCAACGCCCTTCTTACCAACGGAATTCGAAATCTCAACCTTGAGGGCCTCGAAAACTTCCGCAATTTGCTTCTTGGAAAGACCAGTCGCTTCAGCGATGTTGGTGAAGATCTGGACCTTGGTTAGTGGCTTTTCTGTCTTGGCAGCTGCTTTCGCCATGCGATAAATCCCTTTTACAAACGTCGAATCAAGTATCGTGTCCAACCGAGAGGACAGCTTTGGTTTTGCTGAATTAAAGGTTGCCGGGGGCAAAATGCAACCGGGAAACGCGGATTCCAACCCAAAAACCCTGGTTTTCGTTCGATTTTGTCCCAAAATCACTGAAAATCCCGATGGTTTTTGCCATCCAAGCTGTCCGGACAGCATTTCGATTGGGTTAACGAACTGTCAATTCAGGGGATATTTCAGACGATTTCGAACCATTTTGAGCTCCAGAGCGTGGCTCAAATCAATCTCCAAAACCTCGGCCATCCTCAAGGTGTAGGCCAGCACATCGGCAATCTCCTGAGCTATCGGCGAATCATCCGTGATGGAATCCGGCGCAGATTCCGCTCCTGTCCACTGAAAATGCTCCATCAGTTCGGCTGCTTCGATCGCGATCGACATGGCCAAGTTCTTGGGCTGGTGAAAACGTTCCCAATCGCGTTCCGCAACAAACTGATTCACGATGGCCTTGAGTTCCTGGATTGTAGTGAAAGTATCACTTCGATTTGAAGATGCTGGGATGTTCATGTTTCTAAGCCTTGACGATCTCCGGACAATAGGGACGATTGATGATTCGACTCCACTTTAACACAAACCAACCAGGAAATTTTCCATGTCCGTTTTGGTCACCAAACCAGCTCCGAATTTCAAAGCCAACGCAGTACTTCGCGATGGATCGATCGCTGAAGTCTCTTTAAGCCAATTCAAGGGCAAGTACGTCTTGCTGTTCTTTTACCCGCTCGACTTTACCTTTGTGTGCCCCACCGAAATTATCTCGTTCTCGGATCGAGCCAAGGAATTCACGGACTTGGGAGTAGAAATCATCGGTGTATCGGTGGATAGCGAATATTCGCACTTGGCCTGGCGGAATTTGAGCCGCAAGGAAGGCGGGATCGGCAAAGTCGAGTACACGCTGGTAGCGGACTTGAACAAGCAGATTGCTCGCGACTACGACGTTCTGGTCGGCGACGCCGTTGCCCTTCGCGGACTGTTTTTGATCGACAAAGACGGAATTGTCCGCCATCAAGTTGTTAATGATTTTCCGCTGGGACGAAGCGTCGACGAAGCACTTCGCATGGTGAAAGCTTTACAATTTGTTGAAACTCACGGGGAAGTATGCCCCGCCGATTGGCAAGAAGGAAAACGCACAATCAAGGCTACCGTCAGCGAAAGCAAGGAATTCTTCGGCGCTGAATACGCGGAGTAAGGTGTAAGGAGTAAGGTGTAAGGTGTAAGGTGTTAGTTTTATGGCTTATACCTTACAGCTTATCGCTTACAGCTTACAAAGAACGCGGCTAGCGCCTGCGGCTCAATGGGGGGCGATTGAAAACGCCTTAGCAGCAGAATCGTCCCCTTTATTTTGAACGTTTTGTTAATTAGGTCGTTCCTTTTGCAGATGAAGTGATACGTGCGTTTCCTATGACCGTTTCAAAGAATCCTCAGGAACAACCAACACCAGCATCCTCCTCGTTAACTCATGTAAGCGATTCGGGTGAGGCTCGCATGGTGGACGTGGGCAGCAAGCAAATTACAAGTCGAATCGCGTGTGCGTCCAGCAAAGTCATTCTCTCGCTGGAGGCCGCTCAGGCAGTGCGTTCAGACACTCTGAAAAAGGGTGATTGCATCGCGGTCGCGAGAATTGCAGCGATACAGGCAGCAAAACAGACGAGTCTTTTGATTCCATTGTGCCATGTTCTCTTGATTGATTCCGTTGAAATTAGCTACGAATGGACCTCGTCTACGGAGCTTACCTGGAAAGCTGTTGTCAAAGCGACCGGCAAAACGGGTGTCGAAATGGAAGCGCTTACCGCGGTCAGCGTCGCAGCATTGACCGTTTACGACATGTGTAAGGCAGTTGATCAGGCCATCGTGATTTCCGATATTAAGCTCCTGGAAAAATCCGGCGGAGCGAACGGGAGTTACCTAAGAAGCAAGTAAAATCTCCATGGATTCG
>CAITIF010000835.1 GCA_903892365.1 uncultured Pirellula sp.
ATCGCGAAGAGGCCGCTAAGATCTTAGATATTGGTGCGAGAACACTCTATCGCAAGCTCGACAAATATCGGCAAGATTGATTTTCCCGAAGTAGATCTTTATGGAACCCGACGACGAACTGTGTCTTTGCTTTCACATCTCATGGCGCAAAGTCATCAACTACATTCGCATCCATCGCATTCGCACCCCAAGTAGGTTGAACGAATGTGGTGGTGCTGGGACGGGGTGTGGGTGGTGCCGTCGTCAACTGGAGAAGTTGACGGAGCAAGTGAGCCAGGTTGCTCCGGATTCCGAAAGCATCGAGCAATGGCTGAAGGACCGATCGCCTAACAAGCAAGCCTACAGCCAAGAGCGAGAGTTGTATCGGAAGCAAAAGCGCGATTCGACTTCGCCGACTTAACTTCGGCGTTATCTGAAGGTGTTGTTGGAGTAGGTGAAGCTTCGTGAAGGTCGGCTGTAGCTGGCTTTCGATCTTTCAAAAAACCCTGAAGTTCTGGAACGAAGCGGGTATCTTGCGGCAAGCTGCGTTGCGTTGCCTTCCTTGAAGGCAAGACCAATCTTGGGTGCATGAGTCAGTGCAAAGGCGCCGCAAAGGACAAGGGTCAACAGCACGCAGTTCATAGCGGTACGAATTCGGGTCATGCGAGTTCTCCTGGTTTTAGCGAATGCAATGGTCTAAAGGCTCCCTTGGATTGTAATTGAAATCGATAGGTGTATCGGATTCGAAATCGGTCGGAAGTGCTAATACAACGAAGCATGTGGTGTCCCAAGTTGACGGAAGCGGCTTGGTGGGGTGCGTTTTCCGCTTCGGAGAAGTGCAGAAGTTGCACGAATTTTCAACAAAAGTAAAGCTCTCTCTTTGCCGTGCAATCAAGCGCGACCTAACTTTGCGACGGAATTCACTGCTTCGCGTTGAGAGTCTCCCCTGTTGCGTTTTGTCAACAGAATGATGGAAACAAGCTACACACGGTGCAGAAATGACTCAAGTTGCCACGCAACACTTGTTTTACTTCATGTTTTTAAGAACAAGACTATGCGCACCGCATTTCGATTGCCTTCTACCTTGTTGCTTGTAGCAACCACAGTCGTACCCAGTTTGGCGGCTACCGACTTGTACGTAGCCCCCGGTGGGGACAATTCGAATGACGGTACGGAGACAACTCCGTTTGCCACGTTGGAGCGTGCTCGCGATGAGATACGAGCGATGCGTATGTCTCTAGGCAATAGTTTAGGGCCTGTCACGGTTTGGATTCATCCTGGTGTCTACGCGTTGAGTCAACCGGTGCTGTTCACCGAACAAGACTCGGGCACTGCAGAATCGCCTATTCACTATCGAGGCCTTGGGAGCGAATCCCCAGTCTTCACCGGAGGAGCCGTTCTTACGGCAGGACGGAAGAAAGACAATCGCGATCTGTTAGGCATGCTTCCAAAAGCATCCCGTGAACATGTTCAGTTCTATACCCTTGGGCAGCTTCTCGATGATGCTACCGCCGAACCTCATACGCGAGCGTTGGGCAAGACCATGTCACCCGCTCCCATGGAACTTTTCTGTGGGGCTTCGGTCCTTCCAAGAGCGGGATGGCCTAATGCCGAATGGGCAACTGCAAAGCTGCATCCATCCAAAAACAACACTCTATCGTTGGATCGTAGGCTCGATCCGCGTGATTTAACGCATTGCTGGGTTCACGGCTTCTGGTCCTATGACTGGGCGGATTCGTTCGACAAAGCTTCGTATTCGCCGGTAGGCACCAAAATGACAGAAATCGCGATTCATCTAGATACCAAAGACGGGACGATTCGCAACGGAGCCCGATTCCGTTTAGAAAATCTTCTGACGGAGCTAGACGCGCCAGGAGAATGGTACATCGATAGTTCCACCAATCGCGTTGTGGTATGGCCATCGTCGACGAAAGATAGCCGTTTGGTCGTCTCCGCTTTAGAAACAGCGTTTTCGATTTATGAAACGCAGTATGTCACCTTCGAAGGCTTGACGATCGAAGGGACACGAGCGATGGGGATCGAAGTGGTTGGTGGACGCGATATCCGTCTAGACAATTGTACGGTTCGTTATTCTGGAAATGTGGGCATTAACCTGTACCACGGTCACGAGCACTCCATTGTGCATTGCAAGGTGCACGGAACAGGTTCGAGCGGAATTCGAATCGAGGGAGGAGACCGAACGACACTGGAGTCAGCCGGACACACTTGCATGGATAACGACATCCACGATTGCTGCTACAGCTACTGTGCTCAGCGACCTGCAGTTGCAGTGTATGGGGTAGGCATCCAAGTCCATTCCAATCGAATTTACAATCAGCCCGATGCTGCTATTGCTTTGCATGGCAACGAACACTCAGTTGTATCCAATGAGATCCATCACGTTTGCCAGGTAGCTGACGATGCTGGAGCCATCACCTTGGCTCACGATCCAACCTTTCGTGGCAATCACATTGTACGGAACCACATTTACGACATTGGCGGACAAGGTCACAAAGACATCGTTGGAATTTATCTGGACGATTTTGCAAGCGGTACCCAAGTCGAAGGCAATGTTCTGGAGCGGACCGTGCGTGGAATCGTCATCGGTGGTGGTCGCGACAACCTGCTTGAGAAAAATGTAATCGTCGATTGCTTGGCTGGAATCCAAGTTGACTGCCGAGGACAAAGCTGGGCCAAGCAGGTTTTTCAGGGCGAAACATCGATTTATCAAAAGTACTGTGCAGCGATATCGCATGATACGGATGTTTACGCGGAACGCTATCCGCAACTTGCAACTGTATTGGACGATGAGCCTCAAATTGCGAAGGGTAATACGATTCGGCTCAACGAAATCCGATGCCCTATCTCGATCGACTTGCAGGACGGATTGAGCGAATCGATTGTACAGCTTGAAAAAAATCAAATCGAGGCAAAATCCATGCTGGTAAATATGGACTTGCATGAAGCATCTCAAACGAAAATGGACTGAACCGACAATGACTAGTACATGTTTTCCGCACTTACTCGTGGTTGATGATGACATCAGCATCCTAAGACTTATTGAGAAAGCGCTCAAGAAATCTTTGGGTGATGAGATCACGATGGAATCGGTGGTCGACGCACACGATGCCGTTGCACGTATCGATCAAGGAGACGTCGAACTTTTGATTACAGATCTCGAAATGCCAGGCATTTCGGGACTTGATTTGCTTCAGCGAGCCAAAAAGCAAAAGCCTTGTACTCAAGTTATTTTGTTGACCGGTTCCACAGATTCCGATTCGCTACTTGACGCCCTGGACATGGGCGCGAACGACTATCTCGTCAA
>CAITIF010000836.1 GCA_903892365.1 uncultured Pirellula sp.
GTATTTTGCTCGTTCGTTATTCCACCAGTCGTGCGTGATTTGCTGCCGCGCCGCTTGCAACAGGTCTCGACTTGGCCATGCGGCCAAGTAACTTGGAATCGTTGTTTCGATGTAGACGCGTTTTGTCATGATGCGACACCATCTATGTGCGGGACCGTTGGTTCTTGACACCCCCAATCGAAACTTGTCCACGAAAAACGAATCGAAGTTCGTCGGAGACCCATATTCTGAACCGCCAAATTCCACCGGTCAAGTTGACTTCATCGACCGCAGGTCATTCTCAGGATACTAATGAGGGAATCGTAGCGGTGCATTTGTCTATTTACGCCGAACGCTTAAGGTAACGAAGGCGTACTCGCCTCGCGTTGACCGTATTGTTCGACCATTTTATTACCTTAATGTGAGCTTTGGAAACGTGGGAGTTAATTGGACTTATCCCCTTTTTCGCAACCTGGTGAATTATGGATTATCTAAGTGGCAACTTCTTTAACAACACGTTCGATGTCGCGGCCCGTAAAGTTGGCCGTGAAGTGACATTTGCTACATCGCAAAGGTGTGTGTCCCATCAAGCTTGTCATCGGCACCTTGCAGGAGGGGCAGTACACCTCATCTTGAATCTGGCCGTTCGCCAGCCGGCGAAACAGGACACCGCGATGCTCCGTGTATTCGTGCGAAATCGTTTTTTGTTCAAGTGCTTTGCGAAGGTCGTCAACTTCGCATTTCAAACGCTGATTCTCAATTTCAAGCCGATCATGTTTCTCCTTGAGACGCTCGAACTCTTCCCGGAGTTGGACAATTCTTTCCTTCAGGATTGTCGCGCTCCCGTGCTCTGTGATCAGTTTGTCGAAGGAGGACAGCAGATCAGTAATGGGGTTCATGAAATTCCTGGCGTATTGAGCATCGGTGATCGAGTTGAAATTGATTCTTGTGCCGAACGACACCAATCACCCGGTCGCGGCCAAGTGACATTGATTTCAGGAAACGCCCGATCCGCGACTCGGGTGGATTGGATTGTTATGCACCTTTTGGCGCACGAAGGCCGGTAATGTAGGCATCGATATCTTTGATTACAGCGTCGTACTCGCCTTGGTGTATTTTACGAGCAGTAACGTCAATTTTTACACTTTGAAGGAATTTTTTGAAGTCATCGTTTTGCTCACACAGTTTGTTGATGGTTTCCCAGTCAAGCGTGCTGCGTATCCGTGCAGGATAAACGACACGCGATTCGCTCATGTCGTCGATATCGATTTGGATTATTCCAATACCGAATGATGAAGCAAGGCGTTCCAATTCAGCAAGTAAATCGTCATCCTCATCAATACTCGCGGCTACGAGGTATCCCTGATGAGCCCATGAAGAATTAGAAACCGCTTGGAAATACGATTCGCGATAGGTACCCTTCGAAATGTTTCGTTTGATTTCAAACGAAAACAACGTCAAGGCATTTCGGTCGGACAGATCGTTGAAAGCAATCACATCAGGTTGCCAATCCTGAAGTGGAATCGAGAAACCAACCATGTCGGGATGCGTCCAATCGCTGTATCCTGATTTCTTTGATTTTTCGTGATAGATTGTTTTAGTAATAATTTCACGACCACGATTGAAAGCCGGATTTGCGTATGCGAAATATGTGAGTACGGGATGCAGGTCACGTTCTTTGAATTTTGGTTCGGATTTCGTAGAGGTTCCATCATTCGGTTGATCGATTTTCGAGGCGATGGCATTCGTAATTTCTGCCGACCGTTCTCTCAAGAAGAATCGTGCGGGTCGTTTTCCGACCTTGATGAACCGCGACTCTTCGTTATCGCGCACGTCAACGTAGAGTTGAGCACCGAGACTGTGCCACGGCGTTTTACCGGCAGTCTTGATTTTGGAAACGAACCCAAGTTGGATACCCGTTTGCCAAATCTCTTGATAGGTCAACGGTTGAGTCGCTTGCTTAAGGACTTCAACGGCGAGATCGAGGAATGAGTATGTCAATGCAGCCTGTCCGATCTCTTCATGTGCATAACGTTAGAGTTCAGCAGAATGAGTTAATTTCGACACTGAAAGACAGATCCGGGCTCACCCGCATTCTGCTGCAACGACTTGTTGCACTTGTCCGACGTGCCGCTCTGAGCGTTTCTTCCTGTGGGGGTTGATTCATCGGGATGCTGCATTTCCGCAGAACAAGATGAGGTTCGAGGATAATGGTTGTGTTGCGGCAAAGAATCGCAGTATTACACAACGGGAAGCGTTCCGGTTCAAGTGGGAAAACGGCCGCGAGCAATTTTTTGTCACATTTTGTTGCGGATGGAAACGGCAATCGAAAAGGGAACCACTTCGGCAGGCAGAAGGGTGCCGGATCGGCAATCGAAAAGGGAACCACTTTACTGACGCATAATTGATCGTTTCTTGGGATAAATCACATCA
>CAITIF010000837.1 GCA_903892365.1 uncultured Pirellula sp.
CACCCCTCTCGAGTATCCGGATCGCCACTATTCACAAAATCATAAAGTACGTCAATGTCTTCGCCCATGTAACCGCCTGGGTGCCTAACCAGCCCATTGGAACGATAGTAATGGTAATACGAAGTATTGGGCGCCACAGGAATGATCGCTTCAAGCCCATCAACCCCGGTCGTGGCCGCAGCCAAAGCAAGTGTTCCATTGTAGGAAGTACCTGTCATGCCCACTTTTCCAGTGCACCAATACGCTGTTACCAATTCGTCTCCATCGACTTCGGTGTAGCCTTTTGCTCTACCATTCAACCAGTCAATGATGGCCTTTGGCGCCAACGACTCATTGTCCCCACCGATCGTGACGCACCCCTGCGATAGCCCTGTTCCGGGTGAGCAAGAATGCACCACGGCAAACCCCCGAGGGACCCATTCTGCGGTAAGCTCTTTTGAAATCGCTGGACGAAGACTCTGCTGCTTAATGCTAGGAGATTCCGCATGCAATGGCGGTGCCCCTCCTAATGCTTGCTTAGGACTCCACATGTACTTGACGTCCGTCGAGCCAATGCCCGCATAATAAGGGCTTGATTGGTAAATGACGGGTACCTTCAGCTTCTCCGAATCGGTTTGCTTTTGCCGAGTTACCGAAACATGCATTCGATCCAGCTTACCATCGAGATCCGAATCGAATTCAGTTTCAACCCATAAATCATGTTGTATCCAATCACTGCGAAACGCATCGACCTCTTGAGCCTGGCCGTCTTCAAATCGAGGCTTGGCAGGCTCGGACTCATCAGCACGACAGTACGACAAACTAGCAAGCCCAATGCAAATCAACACGATCATTTTTAACCGTAATGCCACCCCAAACCTAGCGCCAAAGCAATTGGTCACTAAGGCTTCCATCGTCAAGAACTGCTTCTGTTGACTAACCATGGTGAACAACAACGCATCGGTTGGCAACGGCTTGGGTTTCCGTCTGGCCCGGGGCAACATCAGGTTTTGCATTTCTTGTGTCTTGCTATTCGAACGAGCAACAAAATTTTAACGCGCTACAAAGGATTTCAACGCATCCAAAACCTCGAGCAGACAACTTTGGGATACGTCCGTCCAGTGATTGGACCGGTGGCGAACGATACTCAGCTTAAACAGCTCAAGCGCATCCGCAATATCCGGAGGTAGATTTGGTAACGATGCAAATGGATTTCCCATTTCTTTACTGGCATCAAAAGATTCCGTTTCCACCCCAGAATCTTCACGGTCTTCGCGGTTTTTAGCCGAATCTTGTTCTTCTTCACCAAAATCCGGCCCCTCGGACAATGGCCCGCTAGCTTCAATACGATCTCGTTCTTCGCGATCTTGCTCTTCCTCTTTTTGCTCACTCAATGGGTCGAAATCGTCATCAACTTCCGAAGTGATCAGTTCCTCATCGCGCGGGGCGTGCTGTGGATCGCTACCACTAGCTTCCCACCGCATTTTCCGCATCTGCGAAATGCTCCATTTGCTTCGCATGGCTCCTTCTAGCCATAGCTCCGCATCGTCCCAATCCAAGCTTGCCAGAAAATGGCTCCAATAAAGTCCTGGGAAACTCGCTTGTGCCTCGCTGAATCGTTCCGACACGCGTCGTAATCGCCCCACATGCTGGCTGGTGACTGCCCCAACTTGCTTGCTCCAAGTCTCATCGCTGTAGGAGCTGGTGCTCGCACCCGACTCGATCAAGGCTCGGCGCCAATCCGAAATGATTTTGCCTTTTTCCCAATTGGTTTGACTGATCAATGCATTCCATTGTCCGACAAACGGCTCGGTCACCGTCAACGACTGAGCATCAAGCTCAGTTCCTTCCGGTGAAAGAACAGGAGTGTCAACAGAATCCGATCGACTATCGGCGTGATCCAAAAATGCTGGCGGTGGTGTCATGTGCATTCGTTGCGAGAGAACAGAAATCATCAAAACGTTTACCACAGAGGTGGAAACGCCTTCCTA
>CAITIF010000838.1 GCA_903892365.1 uncultured Pirellula sp.
GGTCATTAACTTCTTGTTGGAGTTCAACGCCAGCATGGGAATTGGTGCTTCACCGCGATTGACCGATTACATGTCCTTTGCATTGCTATTGCCGCTTGGGTTCGGAATCTCGTTCCAGCTGCCTCTGGTGATGCTGGTTTTGGAAAGGCTCGGAATTACCACGATCGGTCTGTATGTTTCGCAGTGGCGAATGGCGATCTTGATCATCTCATTTGTTTCGATGATTCTGACCCCAGCCGATATCGCCAGCATGCTTGGTATGGCCATTCCTTTGGTAGGTCTCTACTTTATTGGAATTGCCATGTGTGCCTATCTGCCACGAAGCGCCATGCTACGGGGCGAGGCACGCGACCCAACCTAAAACCTAGCATGCCTGTTGTCTATTTGAAACGCCACCGAATGCAGATCGATTTGCGTCAGGTGAATCTGGACTTGCCGGATTCACCAAACGTCCATTCGGATCCGAAAAAAGAATATCGCGACAAAAATGCCTTGGGGGAAATTGAATTCTTGCCTTGGGGCGACAAGCTGATCACCCTGCACTCGCTTGCGAAATGGGAAAGTTTTCGATTCGAGATCGACGCGTCTGTATTTCCGTGCTTAGGAGATCGAGAAGGCTGCAAACAGCTGATGCGAGATCTATCGCAGCGGGCCAATTTTGTACCGGAGGCGACTTGGTTGGCCATGGGGCAACAGTCCGGCGGATTGGAAACACCCGCCGGCACGATCCAAGGTTTAAGACTCGACGGCAAGCTGGGGGCCATTCAAAACATTGGCGTCGTGCCCGCCTATCGCGGACGAGGGATCGGTCAATCCCTGCTGCGTTTGGCTCTGCGGGGCTTCCGCGATTCGGGCTGTACCGAGGTCCAGTTGGAGGTCACTGTCCACAACTTAGGTGCGATCCGACTTTACGAGTCGATGGGTTTCCGTTATGCTAACACAGTATTCAAGGTGGGAAACATTCCCATTACCGGCTAATAGCAATCGACTAGGCCCCTCTGTAATTGCCCTAGTCGCGATCTACAAGCCGCCCACTTCAGCGGCTAGCGAGATTTTGCGGCCCGTTTGGCAGCCTCTCTATCGCCTCGATGGCGAACTGCCAAACGGGCCGATTTATTTTTACGGGTGGTTTCGTATACAATCATGGATATGAACCGCTCGACCGAACCCAACCTTCCTAAAACCACGCCTGATTCAGGCTCAGCCCCCAAGCTGTTGCTGAAGTTTTCCGACACGGATTCCTTGTTTTCGCGGCCATCCATTGCGGTTGCAGTCGATCGCCGTGGCCAAATTCCTCTTCAGCGTTTTCAAGAATTAGAGCAAGACATCCGCAACAACCCGGCGACCCCCGAACCTTATGTGGAACTGGGGCAAATCTACGTCGGGCAAGAACGCTGGAGCGATGCCAAACGAGTACTTGAATCGGGGGTGCTGGCTTGTCCCGATCATGAACCTCTGTTGGTACTTCGAGAAGATCTTCTGTTGCAACAAGCCAATCAGATGCTTGATCAAGCCAAAACCACGTACGCACAAGATCCCTCGGAACAGCACAAATACAATTTAGAGCAAGCGGACGTCAACTTCGCCAACGAACGCATTCGAGTTTGCCGAGATCGGTATCGACGACATCCCGAACAGAAAGAAATCTTGATCACTTGGGCAATCGCTTTGCGGCAGCTGGCACGAATCGAAGACGCGATCGAATTGCTCAATACCGCATCGGAGACCGCAGAACTGCGATCGCGAGCGAGCCTTCAATTGGGGATGTGCTTTCAGACATTGAATCGTCCATTGGAGGCGTTGGCCGCCTTTCGAAAAGCCGCCCTATATCGAGCTCCCCCACCGGAATTGAAAATACGACGTCGAGCGCTCGAATTGGCTCTGGATCTTGCGGAATCTGTCGGTCTGGTCGATTCATCCCTTTACTACGCAAAGCACTTGCTGGAAGTTTGTGAGCAAACGAATTGTCGCGCTCTGGAGCTGCGAATCAAGAACCTTGAAACTCTGGAAAAGTAGCCCGACACCATCTTGAGATTGTTAATCGCTGTCATACAACCGAACAAGCTTCAAGCAGTGCGCGAAGCCCTCCTTAAAATTGGTGTCCACC
>CAITIF010000839.1 GCA_903892365.1 uncultured Pirellula sp.
CGGATACGGTCCCCAAGTCGCGACGATAGAGTGCCACCGCCCAGGATAAAGTTGCCGATCTCCAAAGCGATGCTTTCCGGATTCTCTTCGTTGAGCTCCAGGGACATGCCCGCCAAGAAAACTGCGTTCGCTTTGTCAGGGGTCAAAATAGCTTCGTTGCTACCTACCAACTCTTTTCGAGCGTCTCGTTCGATAGGACTGAACGGTACTTCGCTTTTCCAATTAGCTAGCTCGCGTTCAATCGCTTTGAGCGTTGGCTCGACATCAAAGTCACCCACGATCGCAACTTCGGCGTAGCTGCCCGAAATCTGCTTCCGATAGATCTCAACGATTTCATCCAGCTGAACACGATTCATTTCTGAAAGCGATTCTTGCATGGATGGTACATAGCGCACATCACCACGAGGGTAATCGGAGAGCGATTGGCCAAGTCGATCGTTTGCCAATGCAGCAGGATCCGACATCATCGATTGCATTCGGCTGATCGTCCTTGCTTTCATCTGTTCGAATTCGTCTTTTGGGAACGCAGGGTCCTGCAGAATCTCACCTAGCAATGCGATACCTTCCACCAACGAGTCCCGTTTGGCTTCGATCGAGAACGCAAGCTGCCCAGCTCGGCCACCGCCGCCACCTGCACCGCGTCCACCACGGCGACCTCCACCACCTGCACCGGCGAAGATTTGAACTCCGAGATTATCCATTTTCTCTTGAAGTGCTTGGCGATCCATTTTGCTGGTGCCGGTCATCAACATCCCGCCCACCATGGCTGCTGCCGTATTCTTATTGGCGAGCGATTCTTCGTTGCCGTAACGCAAAGAAAGGGTCATGGAAACCGTCTGTCCCCGGTTCTTCTTTGGCAAGAGAGAGATTTTGATTCCATCGATCTCAATCGTCTTCGTTCGAGCGTCAATATTCTCTGGGGTTGGCTCAAATGCTTCTCCCGATTCAATCGCCGTTCCGCCCGTATAGTTTTTGACTACGTCCGCAATCGATTCGACCGCTGGTATGCTCAGCCGTTTCGGAGTGTCGGTAGGGTAAAACATTCCGACGGTTCGGTTGTATTCAGGAAAGTAGGTCTGTGCAACTCGATTGACATCGGCTGCGGTCACCATGGCAACGCGATCGCGTTGCAAGAACAGTAGACGCCAGTCTCCTAGGGCTGCTGCACTGCTCAGTCCACTCGACATGGCCGAAGCGCTGGAAAGCAATTGGTCCGTACGGCGTTTGGCTCGTAACTTGGCTCGTTCAACCGCTTCTTCGGTGAACGGTTCGGAACCGATGTTGTCCATGACCTCAATCAGCTTGACTCGCAATGTTTCAAGATTGCCTTCGGTTGGCTCGGCAAACAGAGTGAACAAACCAGGGTCATGCGAATTGTCGGCCCCCGCAGATGCGCTGGTCGCCAACTTGGTTTCCACCAAAGTGGCATCCAGTCGACCAATCTTCGATTCGGATAGAACGCTTGCCAAGATGTTTAGCGGTGCCCAATCAGGATGCGATGCTGCTGGCATGTGGTACGCTGCAATCACGGAACCGACTGCACCCACTCGCTTTAGCGAAACAAACCGTTCGCCGTCTTGAGCTGGCTCTTCTGTATAAGGAGCATCTAGCTTGCGTGTGGGTTTGGGAATCGAGCCAAGGTACTTGGTAATGTATTCCAATGCTTTGGCTTCGTCGAACTTGCCGGTAACGATCAGTACCGCATTGTCGGGCTGATAATACTTTTTGTAAAAGTCCTGAAGATTGTTGATGGGCACTCGTTCAATGTCGGATCGATTGCCGATCGTTGACTTGCCATAGTTGTGCCATTCGTACGCAACCGCTTGCACTCGTTGCGAAAGGACCCCTTGAGGACTGTTCTCGCCGCGTTCAAATTCATTTCGAACAACAGTAAACTCTGACATCAAGTCCTCGCGCTTAATGTAGCTGTTCATCAAGCGATCGCATTCCAGGTGAATCGCGAACTCTAGATTCTCATCGCTCGAAGGAAGTGTTTCGAAGTAATTGGTTCGATCGACATTCGTGGTTCCGTTGAAGTTCGCACCATGGTCACGAAGCGCCTTGGGCACTTCCGGGAAAGTTGGAGTCCCCTTGAACACCAAATGCTCAAGCAAGTGGGCCATACCCGCCTCGCCATAACCTTCATGGCGTGAACCCACCAAAACGGTCATGTTGACCGATATCGATTGACGCGATGGTTCAGGGAATAAAACGGCTCTTGCCCCATTCGGGAACTTATACTCGGTCACCCCTTCTACGGTTACCACTTTTTCAGGAGTGGTTTGTGCCCAAACGGATAAGCCGGGGCAAGTCAAAAGCAGGGAACCGAACAACATCATTTCGCAAAAACGAAGACGCATAAACACGACCTCAAACAAAGTAAAAAAAGAAAAAGCCCAATCGAAATGCTTGGGCATGGGGGAGAGGTGAATCGGCATTGTAGCGTAAAACGAACTTTTGCCTACGAAAAGCCAAGCACGGAAAAAATCGCGAGGCGATTCAAAAGCTAGTCTAGTTCCTCGCCGAAAACGATACGATGTCCATCAGGTGTGACGATCGCAAACTCCCGCATTCCCCAAGGCTTGTCCGCAAGAGGGTGCCAAATCTCTACTTGGTTGGCCAGAATCTTGTTGTACATGTCCTTGGCATCGTGAACGTGCAAATAAGCGAACCAAGAATGATCCGGCGATTTTGTCATGGGCAATGCATCCGGGCAGTGACCTATGCGAAGCTTGCAAGCTCCACGACTCAGGAAGCACCAGCCGTCGACGTTCATGTCCTCTTGGAAGCCGAGTTTGTCCATGTAGAACTTACGCGAAAGCTCTAAATCTTGGACCGCCAAAACAAAGGTGCTCGACAAAATATCGGACATGGAATTCGGTCGTCTTTTCTTCAGGAAATGGAAGTCAAGCTGGGACAACGCAATCGGTTTACGATTCCGTTTTGGTCAGGGCATTCGCAAGATCCATCAAGACCAAGCGTTCGTTTTCGGAGATCTTTTCCCCAAGCCCCAGGATGCCTCCGGACGTTTCCGCCAATCGGCGAGCTCGACCAAGTGTTGCTTGCTGGAAAGCCAACAAACTGGCATCATCCAGTTCGCGAGCAAGCGCTCGAGCGTACATCTGCCATGCTTCGATCACCTTGTCAGACGGCCGTTCCTCGAGCCATCGACTTAGGAGCCGATAAGCTGGCGTCCCATAAGTAATTCCCTCGTCGTTGGCAGCCTTCAGCAGCGATTCAAATTCCCCTTCTTGAATCTTGCTATCCGCCCATGCAAGTCGCACCAAAGGTAGCAACATAAATGCATTGATCGACGCAGAAGTGATACCGACCCGTTCCAAGACCTCTAAAACCTGTGGGTCCGAGATACCAGCTTTCGATTGGAGCGCAGACCGTTCTTCTTCCTCTTTAGAGATGGTCTCGAATTCCAAAAAATCCAACAGCTCTTGATCGCGATCTTCAAAGAAGGCGTCGTGTAGATTCTGACGATGACGTGCGAGCGATTCAGTATTCATTTTGGCCCTAAGTTGAATCATGCAGAATGAAGTTGGATTTATTGTAGTTGGAGCCGATTCTTTGGTCGAGCGCAACCATATCTGGTCCCTTTGGGGCATGATTTTTTAGTTGCGGTCTAGAGCGAGGAAAGGTGCACGGCCAGAAAAAACGCCACATTCCGATTGCCCAATCCCGAGAACGCTTGAACCCTTTGCCACCAACTTCGCCCAGTCCAATAGAAATCTAGAGTCCTTCTTTAACAGGCTCGCCGCCATGGATTCTGTGTTACGACATCTTTGCGAAACCTATTGCACCAGCAACATCTTCGTTCTGCATCTTGGATGCCCATGCCAATCCCGAATGCCAACAATCGCTTCAATTCGAAGATACGCGGTTTTGTCCGTTTTTTTCTAGCTGTTTTCAAGTCTGCCAAGGGGGCTTGGCTAACCGACATGCAGGGGAATCCTTACCTCGATTTCCTCGCGGGGGCTGGAACCCTTAAATACGGACA
>CAITIF010000840.1 GCA_903892365.1 uncultured Pirellula sp.
CCAAACAAAGGCAACTCGTTCACAATCCCAGCCACATTCGATCGCTCGAAGCCGGTGTACACCAAAGCCCCCGACTGTAGTCGCTGTGAGTCCGTTTGATCATCGATGGCAATCGAGCCTTCGAAAATCGGGATGATGTCGGTCGTAGTCGATCCTACATCGATCAACAATTGAGCTCGATGAAGACGTTCGCCTGACAAACGTTCCTTGGAGGCGATCATCCGTGCCAGCGCATGCCAATTGGATGCTGCCACTTGCCATGGTTCGCGAGCGGCTTGAGTCACCGTTCGCCACTGACCTTGAACATCATAAACACGCACCATCGATGCCGGGATGACCGATGTTATCTGCTCTAAAATGACCGCCACCCCCTCGGCTCGCGTCGCAAAGCAATCCGCCAACTCACCCGTCATCGTTACCGCAACGCCTCGAAACGCAGGGCATGGGCCAATCATTTCAGCCACCCCTTTGGATAGACTCAGCGGCTGCTTCCACATGGGAAAACTACAGCTGTTCGACCAACCTGTCGAATGAGCCACCTTGATGTTTGCGCCACCGATGTCCATGCCCACCCATGGATTGTCGGTGTATGCCTTCGTATAGTAAGGAGATTCCATAATTGCTACCGTTGCTACCATTGCTACAAGATCAGCATGCAGTCGCCATAACTATAGAACCGATACTGTTGCTCGATCGCTTTTCGGTAAGCTTCCAAAATCAATTCCCGATTGGCAAACGCACTGACCAATACGATCAGGCTGCTTCGGGGCAAGTGAAAATTAGTCAGCATAGCGTCGACTGCCGCAAAACGATGCCCAGGCTTTAAGAAGATATCGGTCTGGCCACTCCACGGAATCAAAGTTCCGTTCCCGTGTTGAGCGGACGTTTCTAAAGTTCTCACAGAAGTGGTTCCAACCGCAACGATTCGCCCTCCTTCCGACCTGCAACTTTGCAATCGCTTGACAACCGGATCCGCAATCTGAGCGTACTCGCTGTGCATCTTGTGGTCGGCCAATCGATTCACTTGAATGGGTCGAAACGTCCCTAAGCCTACATGCAACGTTACCGAAACCAAAGCGACCCCAGCAGACCGAATTCTCGCAATCAGCTCCTGCGTTATGTGGAGGCCAGCAGTGGGGGCAGCTACCGAACCAGGCGTACGAGCATAAACGGTTTGATAACGATCCTTGTCGACTGAGGTCATTTGTCCATCGCGAATGTAAGGTGGCAAGGGAACTCTACCATTCGCTTCCAGCAGTTCCAGCCAGGGAAGTTCCGGTTCTGCGCGAAGAAGCACGTGCCCCCGCTCCGAACCAGCTACCACGACCAACCGCTGCACTTCACGTCCATCAGGGTCTCTCAAGACAATCGACTCACCGGGCTGAATGTAGCCTCGCGATTTGCAAATCAGTTCCGCAACGCCATTCTCTTCCCGCAAAAAGAGCCCTTCCCAACGTCCTCGAGTCTTCTCGCGATATCCCACCAGCCTTGCGGGTATCACACGCGAATCATTGACGACCATCGCGTCCCCAGCGCGCAGAAAGTCTGGTAAGTCTTTCACAGACGCATGATCAATTCTACCGCTGGATCGATGGATAATCATCATTCGCGAGTCCGTTCTTCTCGCGGTAGGCTCCTGAGCGATCAGCTCACGCGGCAGTTCAAAGTTATAGTCGTCCAGCTCGTTCTTTTCTGATTCATTACTCGAAGCGATTGTCACTCGTTTTCATATCCATCTAGGGTAAAGCAATCCAACTGGAGAGATCGATCTGGGATTGGACCGGAACGCTCGACCCTCCGGCCTTGCCTCAAAAAATCCGCACGCAAACCTTCTACTTTTGAATTGTCTTGAATTGGCTTGGATCGGAAAGTATGAACAAGGGTATCCTTTCTGTCTATTCGAAGTCGCAAATTTGACCGCGCATGCCGCGTCTAAGTTTCTAACGCGATGAAACTCAACGCGGCTATCGCCCGCGGCTCAAGTAAAATGCCGAAAGCAATCCGTCTTGCCGAGTTTCGTCGCAGGATGCTATTTCACAATCCGCAAATTCGGAAGCTTGCTTTGAAGCTGGTGCAGCGTTTCTTGCGTGACTGCTGTGTCGTTGACAATCAGAGTTTTCAGCTGAGACAGAATCGATAACTTTTGGATTCCAGTATCAGACACTTGCGTCTTTCCAACGTGCAAAAACTCTAACGGCTTCACGTTTAGCAAAGAGTCGATCGACCTGTCGTCAATCGCAGAATTGTCGTCCAAGTTTAGCTTCTTCAGCCTAGCTTTGGCGGGGGACTCACACAGGATTCTAACGGCATCGTTCGAGAGTTTGGTTCGCAATAGATTCAGGTCTTCGAGCTTTTCAAGTTGAGCTAGGGACGCAATCGCAGCCACGTCCAAATCATTCTCACCGAGATCTAGGGCACTCACATTTTCGAAACGGGCTATCCCCTGAACGATCTGCGTCGATGCGATGCTGGACGATCGCAATTTCAATTTGGTGAAACTTGCTGGATATGGGATGTTTGCCAAGAAGTCCGACGAG